>JAILIR010000227.1 GCA_024695185.1 bacterium
ACAATTACATATATTATTACAACAACAAAAGAATCAAGTTAAAATTAAAAGGACTGAGTCCTGTGCAATACAGGATTCAATCCTCTAATCAGTCTTTTTATTAATTTGTCTAACTTTTTGGGTTCACTTCAATTCCAGTTCTTTATTTTTCGTTAAATACAAATTTGTTTAATGCGTAAGCTATGCCATTTTCAGTGTTTTTAACTGTTATAAATTTTGCGACTTTTTTTAGGGGCTCTATAGCATTACCCATGGCTATACCCATACCGGCATTTTTTACCATTAGATAGTCATTTTTTTCATCACCAAAAGTCATTATTTCTTCATTTTTGATTCCTAAATGCTTTGCTAGAGCTTCTATAGCATACCACTTATCAGCTGTAGGCTTTAAGAACTCTAAGAAGAATGGTGCACTTTTAACGATGTTATATTTTTCATATATTTCTTTAGGGAATTTCTCTATGACACTATCTAAGTATTCTGGTTCATCTACAAACATGATTTTAATGATTTCATCATTTTCTGTATAATCATCATATTTAACATAGTTTAAGTCAATATTATTTAGTGTTATTTCTAGCTTAGTGAACTTACTCATCTTTTCAGAGAAGCAGCCATTCTTATCAAAGCCATGCATATTAACATTAAGTTTCTTTGATAGATCAGCTAGATAATGAACATCATTACCATTTAATTTCTCATTATATATCTTTTCTTTGGTATCGATTGTTGTTACTTCAGCACCATTAAAGCATACGGCATATCCTTTATCAGGTATTTGTAGCTCATCAATATATTTTCTTATACCAAAAATAGGACGCCCTGTAGCTAGTACTACATAAATACCCATTTGTTGTGCTCTGATTAAGGCATCTCTATCAAGAGGGGATATTGTTTTATTTGGTTGAAGTAATGTTTCATCCATATCAAGCGCAATTATTTTATACATAAATTTATCACCAAAGATTATTATACATAATTATTAATAATATGCAATTTATTTTTTAAAAAAGTTAAGATATAATTATTTTGGAGGTGGTAAAGTGAGGATATTATGTTTTGGTGATTCTAATACTTGGGGTTATACACCACTAACTGGAGAGAGAAATATAAATAGATGGACAAAAGTATTACAATCAATACTACCTGATGATGAAATAATAGAAGAAGGTTTAAATGCTAGAACAATGTGTACACTTGATAGTACTGAACCTCATAAAAATGGCTACAATTACCTACTTCCTTGCCTTGAGAGTCATTATGAATTTGACTATTTAATTTTGATGCTTGGTACTAATGATTTAAAAACTCATTTTAATAATACTCCAAAAGATATGCTTGAAATGGTAAAGAAATTTATAAAGGTTGTTAAGAACTTTTGGGTTAATAGAGATGGTTCTAAAGTTAAATTAATTATATGTGGTATTCCACCAGTAGATGATACTAAAAAAGTATTTGAAAACTATGAAGGAACAACTAAAAAAAGAAATGAATTTAATATGTTAGAAAAGAAGTATTGTGAAGAAAGAAATATTCCTTTTATCGATAATTCTGATTTGGAAATAGGGTTAGATGGAATACATTTAGTAGATAGTGGGCATTTGAGGCTTGCGATTAAAATATCATCAATAATTAAGGGGGAATAATTATGAATGATTTTATAGATGTTAAATTAGCTTTCTCTAATTACATCCATAATATAGCTGATGTAGTTTATAGATATGTAAATAATGGAGGATTAAAAAAGGTATTAATCTTTCCGTTATTCTTAATAATTTTACTTTTAGAAATAAGTTTATTTCCTATTGCCTTAATAGGTGCTATAGCAAAATGGATAATTTATTTACTAGTTTCATTAACTGAAGATAGAAGTAGTATGCTTTATGTTTTTGTAATAATGTTTGTGGAATTCTTCTTACTTTATTATGTTATGTTTGTGATTCTAATACTTTTCTATAAGCTTTTTGATTTAATGAGTAATGGCTTAGGTAGGGCAAATTACGAATATGATGCGGATGAATTTGTTTCCCAACATGAACTAAAAAGAGACTTGGAAAATAATAGAGATGTAGAAGAGAAAAAAGAAGAAATCTATGTCATTAATGATGAGGACTATAAATAGAATATTTAAAAAAGTGAAAAAAGTTTGCAAAAAAGTGTTGCATTCTTTTTTTTATAATGATACAATAATAGAGCACGTGTGTGCAAAGTGGCAGGGGTATCTCGCCCGCATGACCACAAACTGATAAACAAGGAGGAAGTTATTATGGCTAAGGAAATTGTAAGAAAAATCAAGCTACAAGTACCTGCTGGTAAAGCAAACCCAGCTCCACCTATCGGTCCAGCATTAGGACAAGCACAAGTAAATATACCTGCGTTCTGTTCACAATTCAATGATGCTACTAGAGATAAGATGGGATATATCTGTCCAGTAATTATTACTGTATATGATGATCGTTCATTTACTTTCGTTGTTAAGACACCACCAGCAAGCGATCTATTAAAGAAAGCTGCTAACATTCAAAAAGGTTCTGACAACAGTATTAAGAACAAAGTTGCTAAGGTAACTAGAGCAAAGATTAAAGAAATCGCTGAAATGAAGATGCCAGACTTAAATGCCAATGATATTGAAGCAGCAATGAAGATTATTGAAGGTACTGCTAGAAATATGGGTATTGAAGTTGTAGACTAAAAAAGCTTTACGAAATTAATAGGAGGATAATATGAAAAGAGGAAAGAAGTACATTGAAGCTGCAAAGCTTGTAGATAGTACTAAGAAGTATCCTGCAACTGAAGCTTGTGAATTAGCTAAGAAAACTAACTGCGCTAAATTCGATGCAACAGTTGAAGCTGCATTCCGTTTAAATATTGACCCACGTAAGGCTGAACAAAATCTACGTGGCGCAATCGTTTTACCATACGGAACAGGAAAAACTAAAAGAGTACTAGTAATCGCAAAGACTGCTAAAGCACAAGAAGCTCTTGCTGCTGGAGCAGATTATGCTGGAGATGCTGAATATATTGAAAAGATTAAAGGCGGATGGTTCGAATTTGATACAATCATCGCTACTCCAGATATGATGGCTGAACTTGGTAAATTAGGACGTGTTTTAGGTCCTAAAGGTTTAATGCCAAACCCTAAGACAGGAACAGTAACTATGAATGTTGCTGATGCTGTTAGGGATGCTAAGGGTGGTAAGATTGAATACCGTACTGATAAAGTAGGTAACATCTTAGTACCAATTGGAAAAGTATCATTTGATGCTGATAAGTTATTCGGTAACTTAAAAGCAATTAAAGATCAATTAGATAGAATTAAGCCAACTACAGTTAAAGGTACATACATGAAGAACATCGTTGTTACAACAACTATGGGACCTGGAATCAAAGTTGACGAAGCTACATTCTAATAATTAATCTATTATAATTTAATCACCGTAGAATCAGGTGCTGATTAAGCTTAATTTCCTG
Source organism: bacterium (assembly GCA_024695185.1). Taxonomy (GTDB): domain Bacteria; phylum Bacillota_I; class Bacilli_A; order Acholeplasmatales; family JAEDCM01; genus RGIG10196. Next base: position 3,472 of record JAILIR010000227.1, read on the forward strand.
CCGAGGTAGTTATATTAGTTATTTAACTCTTTTCTCGTGCAGGAAAGAGTTATATTTTTTGATGAAGGAGGTAACCTTATGGAAAAAGAAGTTTTACTTCAAAAGAAAGCTGATGTTGATGCATTAACTAAGAGAATGCAAGAAGCAAAGACTATCGTTGCATTTGACTATGTCGGACTTACAGTTGAACAATTCACTGATTTAAGAAGACAACTTAGAGCAGCTGGCTGTGAAGTTCAAGTAATTAAAAACAACATTTCTAGAAGAGCATCAGAAGCTGCAGGATATGCAGGATTAGCTGAATACTTCAAGGGTCCAAAAGCAGTTGCATTTTCAAATAGTGATGTAGTTGCTCCTGCTAAAATCATTTATGAATTTAGTAAGAAGTGTGAAGTTGTTCAAATCAAAGCTGGTGTTGTAGAAGGACAAGTTCAAAATGAAAAAGGTATTATCGGTTTAGCAACATTACCATCAAGAGAGACATTATTAACTATGTTAGCTATGGGTATGTTACAACCATTAAGAGATTTAGCTGTTGGCTTAAATATGTTAACAGAAAAAGAAGCAAATTAATCGAAAAAATTATAAATATTAGGAGGAAAATAAAATGGCAAAGATTAATAAAGAAGAATTTATCGCTGGGTTAAAAGAAATGACTATCCTTGAAATTAAGGAATTAGTAGATGCAATGAAAGAAGAATTTGGTATCGATCCAACTGCTGTAGCTGTTGCTGCTCCAGGTGCTGGTGCAGGTGCTGCTGAAGCTGCTGCTCCAACTGAAGTATCAGTTATCCTTGAAAGTGCTGGTGCAACAAAGATCGCTGTTATCAAAGTTGTTAGAGAAATCACTGGTCTAGGATTAAAAGAAGCTAAAGACTTAGTTGATGGAGCTCCAAAACCAATCAAAGAAAACATCAAACCAGAAGAAGCTAAAGAAATTGCTGATAAATTAACTGAACAAGGTGCTACTGTAAGCATTAAGTAATTAAATTAAAAAGTAATAAAACCTGAGTCTTAGCACTCAGGTTTTTGACCTTATTTTTTGGGGGTAAAAAATGGCTCATTATTTTACTGACAATACTGATTTAAAAAGTGAATTATTCACCTATGAAGCAACTATTTTAGGAGTTAAATACACCCTTTATTCTGATAATGGAGTGTTCTCGAAAGAACACTTAGACTTCGGTAGTTTATTACTTATCGAAGAGTTCAAAAATCCAGATATAGAGGGAAAATTACTAGATTTAGGTTGTGGTAATGGAGTAATTGGAATAGCTTTAGGTAAGTCCTATAAAAGGGACGTTTTTATGGTTGATATAAATCCTAGAGCAACTCTTTTAGCTAGTAAAAATGCAACTTTAAATAAGGTTAATCATCAAGTACTAACAACTGATTGCTTAAATGGTGTAGAAGAAGAGTTCGCCTGCGTTTTAACTAACCCACCAATTAGGGCTGGTAAGAAGGTTGTGTATAATTTCTTTTTAGAGTCATTTAATCACCTAAAAACGAATGGTGAATTATGGTTTGTTATGAGAAGAAATCATGGTGTAGAATCAGCTATCAAATACATTGATGAATTATTTAACAATCATGAGGTTGTTAAAAGAAAAAATGGTTTTTGGATTGTAAAAGCCATAAAATTAAAATAATTTTATATAAACTGTTGACTATTTGTTTTTCATATAGTATAATAGTAAAATGCGTAATGGCGCATATTTGCGTTGTAATTATTTATAAATAATTAAGAATTTTTTATAGAAGGAGTGGCTTAAATGAATTATAAAACTTCTAATTATGGAAAAAAAGCAAGTCGTAGAGATTATTCAAAAGTTCATATGCAAGTTGAACTTCCTGATTTAATCGAAATTCAAACAAAGTCTTTCAAAGAATTTGTTGAATCAGGCTTAAAAGAAATCTTCGATGACATCTCTCCAATTGTAAGTAACAACGGAGAATTAAAACTTTACTTCAAGGATTATTTCTTCCAAGAGCCAAAGTTTAACATTGAAGAATCAAAAGCTAGAAAGATTAATTTTTCTAGGGCTCTTTATTGTAATGTAGAGTTAGAAAACACACAAACAGGTGAAATTAAACCTAGTAGAAAAGGACCACTATTCATGGGTGATTATCCATACATGACTGATTTTGGTACTTTCGTAGTAAATGGAGCAGAAAGAGTTGTCGTTTCTCAAATCGTTAGATCTGCAGGTGTATATTACACAACAGAAAACGATAAGAAGACTCAAACTCAAAAGATCATTGGTACAGTTATTCCAAACCGTGGTGCATGGATTGAATATGAAACTGGATCTAAAGACATTGTCTATTCAAAACTAGACCGTTCTAAGAAGATCCCACTTTCAACATTCCTACGTTCTTTAGGTCTATCTACAAATGAAGAAATCATTGACCTATTTGGTGATTCTAAATATTTAGAAGCAACATTTGAAAAAGATGAAACAAAAAATAGCGAACAAGCCGCAATTGAAATTTATGCTAAATTAAGACAAGGCGAAAAAGGTACTGTTGATGGTGCTAGAGAATTAATCAAAAACAGATTATTCGATGATAAGCGTTATGATTTAGCAGCAGTAGGTCGTTATAAGTACAACAAAAAATTAGACATTTTCCAAAGAGCAAAAGGTTTATATATTGCTAAGGATGTTAAATTAAAGGCTCCTGAAATGGTAAATGAAGAAACTGGTGAAGTTAGAGAAGCTATTAACACAGTTATCAAGACTGACACTAGAATTACTGGAGAAGTACTAAACACATTAATCAAGTATCGTGATTTAATCAAAGAAGAAGTTAAACTAGATGCTGGATTATCTGATGAGCCTGTTTATGTAGAAGTATTATACGTAAAACAAGCTGAAGGTAAAGATACAAAGCTTATTAAGCTAATTGGTAGCTATCAAGAAAATAACAAGGATGTTCTACACATCACTATTTCTGATATCTTAGCTACAGCAAACTACTACTTAACATTAATAGATGGTGTAGGAACAATTGATGTAATTGACCATTTAGGAAATAGACGTTTAAGATTAATTGGTGAATTATTAAAGAACCAATTTAGAATCGGTTTTGCTAAGTTAGAAAAGAATATCAAAGATAGAATGTCTACTATGGATCCTAAAGAAGCAGATCCAAATGCTTTAGTTAATATTAAACCATTAACTTCAGAATTAAGAGAATTCTTTGGTAGTTCACAATTATCACAATTCATGGATCAAATTAACCCACTTGCTGAAATTACTCAAAAGCGTAGAATTTCCGCTTTAGGTGCTGGTGGTATTGCTAGAGATAGAGCCGGTGTCGAAGTCCGTGATGTACATACATCACACTATGGTAGAATGTGTCCTATCGAAACACCAGAAGGTCCATCAATCGGTTTAATTACATCTCTATCAACTTATGCGACTGCAAATGAATATGGATTCATTGAAACTCCTTATTTGAAGGTTATAGATGAAAAAATGCCTGATGGCACAATCAAGAAAAAAGTTACAAACATTAAAGAATATCTATCAGCTGATGTTGAAGAAGATCACGTTATCGCTGCAGCATCAACTTTAATCGATGAAAATGGATATATCATTGAAAAAGATGAAAATGGTAAAGATGTTAAGGTAATCGCCAGAGTTAATGGTGAAGCAGAATTCGTTGATCCAAAGTCTGTAGATTACATTGACGTTTCACCTCAACAAGTAGTATCTGTAGCTGCTGCATGTATCCCATTCCTAGAACACGATGATGCTTCACGTGCCCTAATGGGTGCTAACATGCAACGTCAAGCAGTTCCACTAATTTCTACTGAAAGCCCAATTGTTGGTACAGGTATGGAATATAAAGCTGCAAAAGACTCAGGTATTGCTGCTAAATGTATTAGAGGCGGCGAAGTAATTTATGCTGACTCTCGTGTTGTTAAAATTCAAACTAAGTCTGGAGATATTGATGTATATGATTTAATTCAATTCTCTAGATCTAACCAAGATACATGTCTACTACAAAGACCAATTGTAAGAAAAGGTGATATCTTAGATGATGGAGATGTTATCGCCGATGGTCCATCTACATCTAATGGAGAATTAGCTTTAGGTAAGAACGTTACAATTGCCTTCATGACATGGAATGGTTATAACTACGAAGATGCCGTAATTATGAGCGAAAAGCTTGTAAAAGAAGACGTTTATACATCAATTCATATCGATGAATATGAAATTGAAGCTAGACAATCTAAATTAGGACATGAAGTTATCACTAGAGAAATTCCAAACGTTAGCGCTGAAGTTACAAAGAACCTAGATGAACGTGGTGTAATTGTACCAGGTGCTGAAGTTAAAGAAGGAGATATTCTAGTAGGTAAGACTACTCCAAAAGGACAAAGCGAACAAACTCCAGAAGAAAAGCTATTATTCGCAATCTTTGGTGAAAAAGTTAAAGAAGTTAGAGATTCTTCATTAAGAGTACCTCATGGTGGAGGAGGAGTTGTTCAAAGAGTTGATTGCTTTAGAAAAGATAAAGGTGATGAACTTCCACCTGGAGTAATTGAAACAATTAGAGTTTATATCGTTAAGAAGAGAAAAATCAGAGTTGGAGATAAGATGGCTGGTCGTCATGGTAACAAGGGTGTTATTTCAAACATTTTACCAGTAGAAGATATGCCATTTACAAAAGATGGTGTCCCTGTAGATATCATGCTTAACCCACAAGGTGTTCCATCTCGTATGAATATCGGACAAGTTCTAGAAATTCACTTAGGTATGGCAGCAAAGAAGCTTGGAATTAAAACAGCAACTCCAGTATTCGATGGTGCTACAATTGAAGATATTAATGCAATCATGAAAGAAGCTAAGATGCATGAAAGCGAAATGCTTGAAAAGGGCTTAGATCCAAATGACCCTGAACAAGTAGAAAAGTATGTTTGTGATGGTAAGCAAATTCTTTATGATGGAAGAACTGGTGAACCATTCGAAAACAGAATTAGTGTTGGTGTAATGTATTTCGTTAAGCTATCTCACATGGTTGATGACAAATTACATGCCCGTGCAACAGGTCCTTACACACTTGTTACTCAACAACCAATGGGTGGTAAGGCTCAAAAGGGTGGTCAACGTTTCGGAGAAATGGAAGTTTGGGCTCTAGAAGCTTATGGAGCAGCACACACATTACAAGAAATGATGACTGTTAAATCAGATGATATTATCGGACGTAACCAAGTATTTAAGGCAATTACTGAAGGAAATCCAATTCCAGAAGGTAGTGTTCCTGAATCATTTAGAGTATTAACTCGTGAATTACAAGCACTTGGTGTACACGTAGAATTAATTAATTCACAAACTGGTGAAAATGAAGCTAATAAGTCATTAGTTGATTTCCAAGATAATGACGCTATTGAAAAATTTGGTTTTGGAGAATAGGAGGATTTAAAAAATGGGAAAAACATATTCACATATTAAAATTAGATTAGCCTCTCCAGAAGAAATTCGTTCATGGTCATATGGAGAAGTAAAAAAGCATGAAACTATTAACTATCGTAGCTTAAAACCAGAACCAGATGGTCTTTTCTGTGAAAAGATCTTTGGACCTACAAAGGATTATCAATGTGGTTGTGGTAAATCAAGAAGAAATGCTGAAAAGGGTACTATTTGTGAAAAATGTGGTGTAGAAATCACAGAAGCTAAAGTAAGACGTGAAAGAATGGGTCACATTGAACTTGCTGCTCCAGTAGTACATACATGGTATTTAAAGAGTTCTCCTTCAAAATTAGCTTTATTACTAGAAATGAAGGCAAAGGATTTAGAGAATGTCGTTTATCTAGCAAGCTATATTGTTGTAGATAAGGGAGACATTATCAATCCTGAAACAGGTAAATATTTATTAAGTGATAAGCAAATCTTATCTGAAGGCGAATATTCAAGATTACGTGAACAATATCACAATAGATTTAAAGCTTTAACTGGTGCTGAAGCAGTAAAAGAATTACTTAAGCAAATTGACCTTGAAAAGAAGGTTATTAAGCTAAGAAAGAAACTTAAAACAGCATCAAAACAAACTAGAGAAAGAATCGTAAAAAGACTAGAAGTAGTAGAATCATTCTATTATTCAGACAATAAGCCTGAATGGATGGTTCTAGAAATCCTACCAGTTATACCACCAGATTTACGTCCAATGGTACAACTAGATGGTGGTAGATTTGCTACTACTGACCTTAACGATTTATATCGTAAGATTTTAAACAGAAATAACCGTTTAAAAAGATTATATGAACAAAATGCACCATCTTTAATTATCAAGAATGAAAAGCGTCTTCTTCAAGAAGCTGTTGACTCATTAATTGATAACTCTAAGCGTGGTAAGCGTGGAGCTGCTGAACGTCAAAGACACTTAAAATCATTATCTGATATCCTACGTGGTAAGCAAGGACGTTTCCGTCAAAACTTACTAGGTAAGCGTGTTGATTATTCAGGTCGTTCCGTTATCGTTGTTGGACCAGACTTAAAGATGTATCAATGTGGTATTCCAAAAGAAATGGCTCTAACATTATTTACACCATTTGTTGTAAGAGAATTAATGAATGGAGATCCAAAAATTCCTATCAATAACGCTAAAAAGATGATTGATAGATTAGATGATAAGGTATGGGGTGTGCTAGAAGAAGTTATTAGAGAACATCCAGTACTACTTAACCGTGCACCTACACTACATAGATTAGGTATTCAAGCATTTGAACCTAAACTAATTGAAGGTAAAGCTATTAGACTACATCCACTAGTATGTACAGCATTCAATGCTGACTTCGATGGTGACCAAATGGCAGTCCATGTACCTCTATCACAAGAAGCACAAGCAGAAGCAAGATTATTAATGCTTGCATCAAATAATATTCTTAACCCTAAAGATGGAAAACCAGTTGTTACTCCATCACAAGACATGGTATTAGGTAACTATTACCTAACTATGGAACGTCCATATTTACCATATCAAGATAAAGATGGTAAGCTTGATAAATCAGTTGGTGAATACAAGCTTTATAAGGATAAAGGTATTGTTTTAAGAGAATATCCTAAAAACTATAATGAAGGACATGTTTATTTAGGCTTTGATGAAGCTGTTATTGCTTATAAGAATAATGAAATTACTCTTCAAACAAGAATAGCTGTAATGCCAAGCGTATTAAATAAAGATTTCTCTAAATTAGAAGAAAAAGAAGGAATTGACATCAATAAAGTATTTATTGTAACTACTTTAGGTAAGATGATCTTTAACCAAATTCTACCAATAGAATTCCCTTACTTAAATGAACCTTCTATTTCTAACTTAACAGAATATACACCAGCTAAGTTCTTTATCCCTAGAACTACAAATATTCCTGAAGTATTAAGAAGTACTCCAGTTGCTAAACCATTTGATAAGAAGTTCTTAGGAAAGATTATCGCTGAAGTATTCAAGAAGTTCCAAATCTCTGAAACTTCAAAAATGCTTGATAACTTAAAGGATTTAGGCTTCAAGTATTCTACAGTTGCTGGTATCACTATTTCCGCTACAGACGTTAATGTTTACTCTAAGAAACAAGATGTAATCAGAGCTGCTGAAGCTAAGTGTGATGAAATCAACAGCATGCTAGAATTCGGTGAATTAACAATTAAAGAAAAGAAAAAATTAGTTCAAGACACTTGGAATGCTGCTCTAGACAAGATTAAGAGTGGTCTAGAAGAAGAATTTGATATTGATAATCATATCTTCATGATGCAAGATTCTGGTGCCCGTGGTTCTATTTCAAACTTCGCCCAATTAGCCGGAATGCGTGGATTAATGAACGACCCTACTGGTGGTATCATTGAAGTCCCTGTAAAGGCTAACTTCTTCGAAGGTATTACCGTTCCAGAATTCTTCATTTCTACACATGGTGCTAGAAAGGGTTCTACAGATACAGCCTTAAAGACAGCTGAATCAGGTTACTTAACAAGACGTCTAGTTGACGTAAGTCAAGATGTTATCGT
>JAILIR010000242.1 GCA_024695185.1 bacterium
TATTTAGGCGAGAGTTAAGCATCATGAGAGAGCATTGTCTAGAAAGGTGATGTAATGACTTTACTGGAAATCAAAGAATATATCGCAGAGAGAATTAACCATGAAATCGTAATAAAGCAAAAGATTTCACATAGAACGATCCCAGTACAATATGAAGGAAAAATTAAAGAAGTTTATGACAATCTTTTTATTATAGAATTAAACAATACTAGACTAAAGAATAAATTAGTTACATTTAATTACCGCGATATATTGACCAAATCAATTGAATTGATTGAAAAAGGATAAAGGCAAATTATGCCTTTATTCTTTTTTTAAGCACAAAAAAAGATACAGGTGGCATCCTGTATCTTTAATTTTAATTTTATCCTTTTACAGCACCTAAAGTTAAACCCTTCATGATGAACCTTGAGAATGCGAAGTAAACAATTACTAGAGGAACGATTGATAGGAAGATAACCATATAAATCATACCATAGTCTTTAGATTGGTCACTTGCAGAGTGCAAAGATGCAATTACGATTGGAAGAGTTCTCTTGTTTGGCTTACTGATTAATAATTGTGGTAAGAAATAGTTGTTCCAGCTTGCAACGAATGCAAAGATAATTTGAACAGCTAATGCTGGCTTCATAACTGGTAAAACTATTTGATGGAATATTCTAATTTCTCCTGCACCATCAACTCTGGCTGCTTCTACCATTTCGAATGGTAAAACAGATTCCATATATTGTTTAATATAGAAGAATGTAACCGGAGCGGCTATAGATGGTAAGATTAATGGGAAGAAATGGTTATCCCAGTTTAAATCATAAACCATAGCGATGAAACCTGTAGTCGAAACTTGAGTAGGAATCATCATAACCATTAGGATAAATGTAAATGCAGCATTTCTAAGTTTAAATCTATACATATGAATACCATATGCAGTAACAGTTGAGAAATATACAGAACAAATTGTAGCTAAAATGGCAACAATGAAGCTGTTTTTCATAGCTGTTAAGAATGATGTACCATAGATAGATCTAAAGCTTCTTTGACCAACACCATTGAAAATGTTGTTGATATTTTTACCAAAGCTAGCACCCATGATTGGTTTGAATCCTTTCATGATAGTTGTATGTGCTTTTGATGCATTAACAATAAGGACATAAATAGTGAATAAACATAAGAATGTTAAGAATATTAACACAGTATAAATAAATACTGTTCTGGCCTTCATATAGAATTTGCTCCAGAATAAGCTTTTATTTTCTCCTCTATACATTATGCATTCACCTTCTTTGCTTTTTTAGCTTTTCTCTTAGCTTTTGCAGCTGCCATATCAGTTGTTGTTGTCTTAAATACAGCAAAGCTTAATACAGCTGTTAATAAGAATAATAGGATTGAAAGAGCACCTGCTCTACCATAGTTCTTATTTGAACCAGAGATAAAGTCATTTAAATACATAATAATTGTTTTAATTTGATGTCTAGTTCCACCTCTACCTGAATCCTTTGGAATTAAGTTTTGTGGAATATCGAACATTTGTATACCACCAATTAATGATGTTAAGAATACATATAAGAAAATAGGCATTAATAAAGGCATTGTAATGTCTTTAAATGTTCTTACTGGACCAGCACCATCAATTGTTGCTGCTTCGAAGATAGAGTCATCGATTCCCATAACACCAGCCATTAGAAGTATTGTTGTATTACCAAACCACATCATGAAGTTGATAAATGCAACTATCCATTTACAAGCCCAAACGTATTTTAAACCATAATCGTTAGGGAAGAATAATTGACCAAGTGGTCCTGTTCTTTGGAACATTGCAGAGAATAATTGTGCCATCGCAGCAGCCATTATTAAGTTAGGCATGTAAATAACAGCTTTAAAGAATCCGGCACCTTTTAATTTTAATCTGCTATCAGTAAACCATACCGCTAAAACTAGAGATACAATTAACTGAGGAATGAATCCCATGAATTGGATTAGCAAAGTGTTACCGAAATATTTCAACCAGTCATTTGATTTGAATAGGTAACTAAAGTTTTGGAAATCGTTCCATCCTTTATTTATTTTGTAAATGCTATCTGCTGTCTTTTGAACATCTTGGAAAGCATATATAAATGTTGTAATCAATGGGTATAGTTGAAATATAGCATAAGCAATGAAGAAAGGTAAAATAAAGATATAGCCCCATTTAGCGTAGCTTAATGTTTTTCTTTTTTTAATTCTACCTGCCATAATTTACCTCTTTATTAAAAAAATTTTTTTGTTTGTTTATACAATTATAGGAGAAACCATCAAAGATGATTCCCCCTAATAATTAACTAATATCTAGTTTTTATTGAATCAAAATTAATTATTCAATAGTGATTCCAGCATCAGTAATAGATACACCGTCAGCCATTACTGGAGTCTTAGAAATCTTATCTTCTAATGCAGAAACGAATTCAGTCCATGCTTCTGCAGCTGTAGAGTAAGCTTGGAAGTACTTTCTGAATGCAGCTTGGATATTTTCAGCAACTTGTTGATCGTAATCTGAAGCCTTAGATAAGTCAGCACCAGCAACTGATTGTGCATAGATTGCGAAGCAGTTTTGTCCACCAAAGTAAGCAACTTTGCAAGAATCATCCTTAGCTAAATCAGCCATAGCTTCTGTACTGTTTGTAAAGTCATTAGCACCCTTAGCGATAGCAACTAGAGTAGCTTTATCAGTAGTCATAGTCTTAATTAAGTCAGCGATATCAGCTTTGATACCATCTTTAGCTAAACCAGTCTTAGTAGCTGTTAGCCAAGTTCCACCCCAGAACCATCCTTTGTGTGATGGAGCAACTCTTAAACCGCAGTCTGTTCTTTGAGCGATTGGTAATTCTTCTTCACCCTTATTAGCACGATATCCTGTTAAACAGAAATCTGTGAACCATGGACAAGAGAAGATACATAGACAGTTGTCTTTACCTTGTTCAGCACCCCATTCAGCGCCCCATAGACCATAGTCATCATCAACGCTTCTGATATAACGTGCATCGTAGAATTCTTTAGTATCTTTAGCCCATTGGAATAATTGCTTATCAACTGTTAGGTTAGTTCCATCCCACATCTTAGCAGATAAGTTGTTAGAGTAAACTCTGAACCAGCAGTCTGGACCAATCATCATGAATTTGTTCTTCTTAGCAGCCTTAACAGCAGCAGCAGTTGCATTGAAGTTTTCAGCATTTAATTTAGTAACCATAGTTTCATAAGTTACATCATCACCAAATACAGCTTTAGCAACGTTGTTATTGTAAATAGTTACACCTGGAGTAGCTTGCCATGAAGTACCTTTGATTTCAGTGCCTAAAGTAACGATATCTTTTGTATATTGATATTGTTTACTCATATCTAATCCATCAATAGCAGTAGCTAAGTCAGCAACTTTGTCAGATTTAACATACTTAGTTGCATAGTCAGCTTCGAATACGAACATATCAACTTCGTCTTTTCCTAGAGCTGTGTCTAGCTTATCTTGGTAGTTAGAACCTTCATTTGGATTTGTTACCCATTCAATGTAGTTTCCACCTAGTAGGTAAGTTGTGTTTGCATCATAGTAGTTAACATTCTTATAGTAATCGTTAACTCTTGATTGGAATTCGTTGTTCCAGCAATGGAATACGATCTTGTTCTTCTTTTCGATTTTTTCTTTAGAAGTTAACTTTGTAGTTTTCTTTGCAGTTGTAGCTTCACCTTTCTTTGTAGTTTCGTCTTCTTTAGTTGTCTTCTTACCACAAGCAACTAATGCGAATACAGCAGTTAATGCTAATAAAACACCACTAATAGTTTTTTTCATTTTTTTTCAATCTCCTTTTCATTTTAAATATTAGTTTTTGTTTTAACGAAAGCGCTTTTAACACTTTGTCAAACATATTATAGCAACATATAAACTAAAAGTCAACAATTTTGTGTAAAAAATTTTTACATTTTCTTTAGATTTCGTTTAAAATTTCTTTTCAATTGACGAAAATGGCATTTTTGTATATTATTATAAATAATATTTTTCAATTTATATTGCTTTTAGGGTAGTTTTAGATTATAATCTCAATTAGACATTAGTCAAAAAATATATAAGAAAAAGAGAGGGCAATTTATGAAATTCGGATATTTTGATGACGCAAAACGTGAATACGTTATCACAACACCTAGAACTCCTTATCCATGGATCAATTACCTAGGAACACAAGGGTTCTTCTCTTTAATCTCTAATACAGCTGG
>JAILIR010000070.1 GCA_024695185.1 bacterium
ATCAATTAAATCATTATTATCTAAATATAATCTATAATCCTTTAATAGATTATATTTAGATAATAATGATTTAATTGATTATATTTATTCTTATGATTTATTAAAGGAATCAAAGAAGAATATGGACTGCTACATATTATCAGATCTATCATTAGCAAAAATAGAAATAGATGGTATCAAAAACATCTTCAGAAATGTTTTCGATATTACTCCTATATCTAATAAAGAATCTAAAGTTAAAGCTGTTTATGATTGTTATGGTGTAAATAATGAATTATTTAATGTTTTAAAGGTAATAGAAGACAATAGCTATAGTTTATCTGATTGTGAAATAGTATATACTAATGATATTTATGAAAATTCAGTTAGAGGCTTATTTGATTCTAAAGGTATTAGTTATAGTATCAGTAGTATTCATGCCAAATCAACTAACTTAGTATCATTTATGCTTGATGTTATAGCTTATGTAGAAAGTGATTATAAGTATGAATTACTAGAAAAAGTATTAAAGAATCAAGGATTAGAAAAGAAATTAATCAATGAATTTAAATCAACTTTATATTTTCCAAAGGTAATAGTTGGCTTTGGATATGATAGAACAAAACTATTATTAGATGATATTAAAGATGAAGCAAAAAAGCGCAATATTTGCGCCTTTATCAGTGATTTACTAGAAGCGTTTGATAAAGATGGTAATGTTTGTTTTGATAAATTCTTAAGTTTCACAAAAAAATACATTAAGAGTAAAAATGAAAAGCTTGCTTTAATGGATAAGATAGCTAACATTAGTTATATTCTTAATTATGTAGATGACAACAAATTAGAAATAATAAAGAAGGAATTATCATCATTAAGATATAGCGAAGCTGATGAAGATGGTGGAATACTTGTTTCTGGTATTAATAGATCATTTAGTATTAGAAAGCATTTATTTATTATCGGTCTAAGCCAAACCTATTTAAATAAATATGATAATGAAAATCCATTTATTACTGATGTAGAAGAATATGATAAAGAATTTAAAGGTTTAGATAATATTCATATCATTAAATACTTAAAAGAGGATATTAAAAAGGATTTAGATTATTATATTGATAATAGCTGTTGTGATATTTATTTATCATATTCATCATTTAATAAAATAGATATGAGATCTTCAGCTAAATCTGTTTATTTAATTAATAAAACAAGTGGTATTGATCCTATTAAGATTAATCTATATGATAAGTATATTAATGATTTAAGAATGGTAAGTTCTCATACAGGTAAAAAACAAGAAGATGATACAGAAGATTTTGATAATGGAGTTGTTAAACCTGAGCTTGAGCATTTAGATGAGGTTGAAGCGGCTAATGAAGCTGAAGCTCCAGAACCTAAACCTGATGTATTTACATTATCTCCTTCAGCTATGAAGAATCTAATTGAGTGTCCTTTAAAATACTATTATGGAGAAATTGCTGATATAAGTGATGTTACTTATCAAAAACTTGAACCAGTAGCTTGGCTAGAGCCTAATGCAAAAGGTACATTCTTCCATGAGGTATTACAAAACTATGCCAATAGAGCTCTAAAAAAAGAAAACTTTATTGACCATTTAGATATGGATATATTTGAAGAAGAATTTGCTAAAGCTTTAGAAAACGCTGAAAAGCAAAATGCAGATAGAAATCTAGAAGCTAAAAATGATGAAGTTGAAGAAATCAGACAAGTAGCGATGGAATACATAAAAAGGGCTATAAATGACAATTTCTTAAATACTCCATATCGTGTATTAGAAACTGAATATCGTCTATTAGATAAAGACAAAGGTATTTATTCTAGATATGAAAAGAATAATAGAATTGTCTTTAGTGGATTTGTTGATAGAGTAGATGGATATGTTATGGGTAATACTCTTCATCTAAGAATTGTTGATTATAAGAGCGGTAAATATACACCTAAAAACAAGCAAAAGTATATTCAACATATTTTATATCCATATGCTTTAACTCAATTATATAAGAATAAATATGATGCAGTAATTGTGGATAAATTTATATATGATTATCCATTTGAAAATCAAAAAAATGAATATGAACCATTTGAATTAATTGATCAAGCAATATTTGATCGTATTGATAAATTAATTACTCCATATGTCTTAGATAAAAAAGGAATATTTGATAATTTCTATAAAGAAACAAACATTATAGAAAATGATCTTTCAAAGAACAATGGTACATTCTGTGAGTATTGTTCGTTTAAGGATGTATGTATTAAGAGAGTGAAGGAGGGATACAATGTTAAAAAGCAGTGGTAATTTCGATCAAGAATTAATAATTAGAAAAGAATTATTAACAGATGAAAGCAATATATTTGTTAAAGCTGGGGCAGGCGCAGGAAAATCCACATCATTAGTAGCTAGAATAATTGGCTTTTTAGCAACAAAGGATTCCCCAAAGGATTTTGTAGCCATTACCTTTACTAATAAGGCAGCTGAAGAATTAAGACAAAAAATAATTAATACTTTAAATAAAAGAATTAAAAAAGAAACAAACCAAGAAGCTAAAGAAAAGTTAATCAAAGCATTAAATGAAATTGATTTAATGCATATATCAACTATTCATAAGTTTTGTGGTGACATTTTAAGAGAAAATTCTATTTATGCTAATCTTTCACCTGACTTTAAAATATTAGAAGATAGTGATGATAAAGCAAGACAAGTAGACTTTTTAAACCTTAAACTTCGTGGGTTAAGAAGGACAGATTTTAATAGGCTTAATATCTTATATGAGACAAAAAACGATATTAAGAAAAAGATTGAAAGTGCCTTCTTTAAGCTATTATCTTTTGTTGATGTTATTAATCTTGAGGATATATATAACATATCAATGAAGGATAGCACAATTGACTTTGATAGTATAAAAGAAGTATTTAGAGAGTATTGTGACTATGTAAAAGAACTATGTGACAATTATAATGTCGGAAGTATGTTTAACAAATTATATAAATTTCTTGATGCATATGATGGTGATATTTCCATTTATAAGGATGCTGAAATTAAAAAGAAGTTTAAAGATATATATGGATTGTTAGGAAAAGAAGATGATAAATTATTTCCTCTTAACAAACCTGCTTTTAAGAAATTACCGTTGGTAAAAGCTGGTGTTCCTGAAGATATTATAAATGATACAATAGAAGAAATATCTGAGATTCTTTCTAAATATAAAGAAAAAAATGATGCCATTGTTATGAAGCAAACAGCTTTAATATATGAAAAAGCACACGAGTTTTACACTGAATATTTAGATTATATCAGTAAAGATAAAGAAAATATTTCTAATAATCAATCTATATACTTAACTAAGAAATTATTGGAAGATAATCAAACTATTCGTGAGAAGATGAAGAAGCAATATAAGCATATTTATATTGATGAGTATCAAGATACTGATCATACACAAAGAGATATTGCTTACATGCTTACTAGAAATAGTGATGGAAGCTTTATAGATAATGCTTTATATGTTGTTGGTGACCCTAAACAATCTA
Organism: bacterium; assembly: GCA_024695185.1. Classification (GTDB taxonomy): domain Bacteria; phylum Bacillota_I; class Bacilli_A; order Acholeplasmatales; family JAEDCM01; genus RGIG10196. The sequence goes on from JAILIR010000070.1 coordinate 3,532, forward strand.
TCTATAGGTTTAGAGGCGCAGAACCAGAAGTTTATACATCTACAGAAAAAGATTATGTAGATGCTGATAATAATATTTATGATTTAAATATTAATTTTAGATCAAATAGTGTTATGCTTGATTATATTAATAATACTTTCTCAGGTGTAGATTTGCTTGGAGATGGTAGTACATATAAACCAATGTTATGTGCAAAAAAGAATGTAATAGAAGATAGCGCACTACAAAATGATGAAAACTTACTAGGCGCTTATAAATTTGAAGGTGTTGAACCATATCAAATTGCTGAATTAATTAAGAAGATAAAAAAAGATTATAAAATTAGAAATCTATATGAAAACGATGATACAAAAGAAATCGAAGTAAAATATGAAGATATTAAATATAAAGATTTTATGATTTTAATGCAAAACCATAAAGATATGGGTAGATATGTTAGTGAATTTACTAGAAGAAATATACCATCAAAAGTATCAGGTGAATCTAACTTTAGAATAGTTGAAGAACTTAGAGCTTTTGTTAATTTATTTGAATCTATTACAACAAGAAATGAGAAGAATTTTGAAATGGCTTCATCAGTTATTAGAACTGTGTTCCCTAGTAAATTTGTTGATCTAAAATACGATGAAGAAAAAGATGTAATTAATGAATTATGGAATGAATTAAAAGATAAAACTAAGAATATGTCTGCATATGGTAAAGCTATGTACTTAGCTAATCATCTTGAATGGATAGTTGAAGATAATAGCGAAAATAAGGGATTTATTATGAATAGTGTATCTTCAAAAATAAATCAAATGATTGAAGAAATTTTTGCGAATGGTTATGCTAATGGGAATGATATAGCAAAGAAATTTAGAGATTATCTTGATGCTGTTATTGAGTATGAATCACTAAATGATGATGAAGCTGATTGTGTTCATATCATTAATACTCATAAAGCAAAAGGACTAGAAGCTAAGATTGTTATATGGGTTGCAATTGATACTACATTTGATTTTTCAACTACATTTATGGATGGCAAATTATATGTTAGAGATTCTTCAATGAATCTTGTTGATGATACCTGTGAACAAAAGTTAATTAATGCTGATAGAAATGAAAAGATAAGATTAGAATATGTTGCAGCAACACGTGGTGGAGAAGCATTTATTCTAACTCATAAAGAAGAAGCATCTGGCTTATTCTACAGAAAAGATGGCTTATCTTATATTGATAAAATTGATAAAGAAATCAAGCTTGAATTATTAGAAGAACAAGTATCAAATGAAGAAGGAGCTTCTAATAATAGTAGTAATGCTACTCCTTATAGTAGTGTTGATAAGATTTATAATAATACTCCAAGTTTATCAATTACATCTCCATCTGGAACTGAAAAAGCTTCTCCTACGAGAACAAGAGAAGCTAATAATAAAATTCCAAAGACTAATGATGATAGACCAAGCAATAATGTTATTGGTACTATTATGCATAAGGCCTTTGAATTGCTTGTAAAAGATGATAAGCATGATGTAGATAGACAAGTTAATAAAGCTATTACATCTAATAAAGATTTTGTTTCTGATGTAGATAAGTTAAAAGATTTCA
>JAILIR010000119.1 GCA_024695185.1 bacterium
AAATAAGATTTAAATGTATCATGTATTGGATATGAATTAAAAGTAGTTGATATTGTTTCTTCATAATCTACATCATATATAAAGATATAACATTCTCCGTCAAATTTAGCCATTTCTTCTTTTACATTACTTTCTCCTGATAAAATCTTTATTCTTGATTCTCCATAATGCTCTTTATAATGATCATCCCAAGACTCATTCCATCTATTTATACATTCTATTAATGAGTATTCTTCCTTTGAATTATGACCTTCTTTATAGTCATATAAATCAACGCCGATTGTAATGTCGTCATTTAAACTTACTGTAACTGTATATGAATAATATAATGATTCTCCTTTAATCAATATCTTGTCACCGGATTTTTCAATAAAATCATATTGTAAATCATTAAAATACTTAACTAAATACTCACGATATTTAGAGTCTATTGTTGTTTCGATCCCTTCATAAACAGGCTCTCTTTTTAAATCAGTAATTTCTCCTTCTGGAACTATAAAAGATGGAAAAGGAATATAGATATAATCTCCTTGATAAAAAACAACTGCCCAATCACTATGTATTCTATAAAAATTATCACCAATTTCATCTATAACGAAGAAAGAATCATCCTTTTTGAAAACTAATTCTTTATCTGTTTCATAATATAACTCGGCATTAGTTTTACTTTTCAATTCACTCAATTCAAGGTCAGCTTTAAAATATGGTCTACTATATTTTGTTGTTCCCCAATCTGAATTCATTTTGCACTCTACAGTGAAGATGGTATCAGAGAACTTTGATTTATATTCAATTTTTTGTACTTTATAATCCCCTGAGTCTTCTGTTGTGGAAGTTTTTTTCTGACAACCTACAAGGGTAATAATAAATATAAGCACAATAAAAGAAAACATTATTCTTACTATTTTTCTCATAATACACCACCACCTTTCACCTTTTATTATACAATAAATAAAAAAAAAAGACAAATTGTATCAAAAAAGCCACTAAACTAGTGGCCTCTTATTCTTCTAACATTTTTATTCATTTTATGTCTTCCATAATGTCTAAATAAAAACTTCTTTATGAAATTTAAATTTTGATGATGTTCATTAAGCAATATATCAGGATTATCATAAATACCAAAATCATTATTTATACCTTCACTTTGAATATAAGTGTTATTTTTATTGAAATCAATAATAGGATTTTTGAAATCTTTCACTGCAACACCATATCCACAAAATGCTCCATTACAGTCTTTGAACTTTTCTTGAAGCTTAGTTAAATATTCTTTATCTAGAATAAATCCTTCAAGTTCATACCAAGTATCATCATAGTATACTTCTACATAACTATGGAAAATATTATTTGGTGCCTTTTTATAAGTAATGCCCGTCATAGCGCCTTTTTGTAATACTTTGTCAATAGTAAATCCATGTATTCTACAGTTAATATTGCAGCTTCTCAAGAGTGCCATAAATAATATTCCTTTAGTATTACATTGACCTATACCATCTTTTAAAACTTTAGATGCTTTTATTTTATCATCCTTATTATAACCAAATAGTATTTCATCTCTAATATAGTTATAGATAGCTTTTATTCTATCAAGCTCATTTAAGCTCATCCATCCTCTATCATTTATTAGTTTTTGGATGTTTTTATTATCATAATCTAATAGATTAGTTTTTTCTAAGTATTTAGTCATACTTCTTACTGCCTACTCTCATAGCATTAAGTATTGCTAGAATTGCTACGCCTACATCTGCAAATACAGCTATCCACATATTAGTTATACCTAGTGCTGATAGAATTAATACACCTATTTTAATAGTTAAAGCAAATATAATGTTTTCTAAGACAACTCGCATTGTTTTCTTTGCGATTTTTTTAAGTGTAATTAATCCTTTTAGATCATCTTTCATTAAAACTATATCACTTGCCTCAATGGCAGCATCGCTACCTAAGGCACCCATAGCTATACCAATATTAGCACTAGCAAGAACTGGAGCATCGTTTATACCATCACCAATAAAGCAAGTTAAGCTAGTATTATTTTCCATAATATTGTTTAATTCTACTACTTTATCTTGAGGTAATAGATTAGCTTTATAATCGCTTAGATTAAGGATTTCTTTAACATGTTCAGCTTGAGTATTATTATCTCCAGTAAGCATTATAGTTCTACTAAAAGTATTAAGAGATTCTATAACATAACTAGATTCTTCTTTTATCTCATCGCTAATTAGAATATAGCCTAAATATTTATTATTTAAAACAACATATATTATTGTTCCTACTTCATTAGCCTTTTCATATTCTATATTATTATCATCTAATAG
>JAILIR010000123.1 GCA_024695185.1 bacterium
ATAATAAATAGTGTGCGCACTGATTAGAGGTGAAATTATGAGCAAATTAGATGAAGCAAGGATTAAAATCAATGATATAGATAAGAAAATGGCTGAGTTATTTGAATCTAGAATGGAAGCTAGTAAGAGTATCGCAGAATACAAAAAAGAAAATGGATTATCTATTGAAGATAGTAAAAGAGAAGTTGAATTAATTTCTAAAAATAGTGAATATATTAAAAATGATGAAATTAAAGAATACTATGTATCTTTTATTAAAGAAATTCTAAATGAATCTAAAAAATATCAAGCAAGATTAATAAAGGGATTAAAGGTTGCTTATACAGGTGTACCTGGAGCATTTGCATATATTGCCGCAAAAAGAATGTATCCAACTGCATCCTTCCACGCATTCCCTGATTTTGGTAAAGCTTATAATTCTGTTTTAAATGGCACATGTGATGTTGTAGTATTGCCTATTGAAAACTCTACAGCAGGAGATGTTGGTAATGTTATTGATTTAATATTTGAAGGAAACTTATATATTAATCAAGTATTAAGTGTTGATATCCAACAAAACTTACTTGCTGTTAAAGGCGCTAATAAAGATAGTATAAAAACAGTTTATTCTCATCCACAAGCTTTAGCGCAATCATCAGAATTCATTAAAGAACATAGTTATGATGAAATAGAATGTGTTAATACTGCCGTTGCCGCTAAAATGGTTAGTGAGAAAAATGATACATCTATTGCAGCTATCGCAAGTTTAGAAACTGCTAATTTATATAACTTAGAGATAATTGAAAAAAATATTAATCAAAATAAAAACAATTCTACACGTTTCGCATGCTTCTCTAGAAGCTTAAATAAGAATATTAATTCAAAAGGAGATACAAACTTTATACTTGTATTTACCGTAAGTAATGAAGCTGGTAGTTTAGCTAAGGCGCTAAATATTATTAGTTCTAATGGATTTAATATGAGAAACTTACGTAGTAGACCAATGAAAAACTCTATGTGGAAATACTATTTCTACGTTGAAATTGAAGGAAATGTATTCTCTGAAACTGGTAGTGACTTATTAGTACAACTAAAGACAGTATGTGATGATTTAAAGCTAGTAGGAACTTATAGAGTAGATTAGGAGGGATAAAATGGTTATTGATGTAAAATCAAAGGCAAATGATATAGAATATCCTATCATTATTGAGCGTGATTCTATAAAAAAACTTAATAACTATTTTAATTTAGATAGAAAAGTCCTAATTATAACTGATGATGGAATACCTAGAAACTTAGTTCATACTGTATCTAAACAAATTAGTGATGTTTATGTTTATACAATAGAACAAGGTGAAGCTAGTAAGAACTTTACTAATTATGAAAAAATATTAGAATTTATGGTTAATAATAAATTCACTAGAACTGATTGTATAATTGCTTTAGGTGGTGGAGTAGTAGGAGATTTAAGCGGTTTTATTGCTAATAGCTATATGAGAGGAATTGACTTCTATAATATACCTACAACACTTCTATCTGAAGTTGATTCATCAATTGGTGGAAAATGCGCCATAGATTTTATGAATGTTAAGAATAATATTGGTTGCTTCAAATTCCCTAAAGCTGTATTAATTGATTCTAATACTCTAGAAACTCTAGATATTAGACAATTTAATAGTGGTATGGCTGAAGTAATTAAAATGTCTATGACTTTTAATAAAGATTTATTTAATTATTTAAAAGAAACTAAAGAATTAGATATAGATTATGTTATAAGTGAAGCTTTAAAACTAAAGGCAGATGTAGTTGAAAAAGATCCTTTTGAGCGTGACTTAAGAAAAGTATTAAACTTTGGACATACTATAGGGCATGCAGTAGAATCACTTAGTGAAGGTTCACTTTTACATGGTGAATGTGTTGCTATAGGTATGACTTATATGGTAAGTAATTCTATAAAAGCTGAATTACTATATGTTTTAGAAAAATATAATCTACCAGTAACTTGTGAAGTAGATACAAATAAAGTCATAGATTTAATAAAGGTAGATAAAAAAGCTTCAAGTGATAACGTAACTATTGTTTATGTAGAAAAAGTTGGAAGCTATGAATTTAGAAAGATAAAAATAGATAGTATTAAAGATTACCTTAAATAGGAGGTGTATTTATGAAAAATGTTTTAGGAGATAATTTAACATTAACTCTATTTGGTGAATCCCATTCAGAATATATTGGGGCGACGCTTGATGGATTAACTCCAGGAATAAAAATAGATGAAGATTATATTAAACATTTCTTATCACTTAGAAGACCATGTTGTAAAATGGATACTCCTAGAGTTGAAGAAGATGAATATAAAATCATTAGCGGAATGTTTAATGGATATTCTACAGGAGCTCCATTAACAATAATTATTCCAAATAAAAATGTTAATAGCGATGCCTATACTGATTTAGAAACTAAGGCTAGACCAAGTCATGCTGATTATGCAGCATACTGTAAGTATCATGGTTTTAGTGATTATAGAGGTGGAGGACATTTTTCAGGGCGTATTACTGCGCCTATTGTTGCACTAGGTGCTATATGCTTAAAAGCACTTGAGTGTAAAGGTATAAAAATAGGTACACATATTTATAAATGTGGTAGTGTTGTTGATAAAGAATTTGATAGTGATAAAGAAATAGATTTAGTTAATAATAAAAAAGTACCTCTAATTAATAATTTAGAAGAAGACCTTGAAAAAGAAGTATTAAAAGCAAAAGAAAATAAAGATTCTATTGGTGGAATAATCGAAACTATGATCACAAACCTTCCTGCGGGATTAGGAGATCCATGGTTTTCAAGTATAGAAGGTAAAATAAGTAATAGTGTATTTTCTATAGGTGGAGTTAAAGGTATAGAATTTGGAAAAGGATTTGGATTTGCTGATGGCTTTGGAAGTGAACTAAATGATGAATTCTATCTTGATAATGGCACAGTTAAGACAAAAACTAACAATAATGGTGGTATTAATGGAGGTATAACTAATGGTATGCCTATTACATTTAAGACTGCTATTAAGCCTACACCATCAATTGGTTTAAAACAAAATACAGTTGACTTTATTAATAATAAAGAAGTTGAACTAGAAATAAAAGGAAGACATGATCCAGCAATCATAAGAAGAATATGTGTAGTAATCACTTGTATTACCGCAATTACAATATGTGATTTATTAATCACAAGATTTGGAGAAGATTATTTAAAATAATGGAGTATGGTCTTATTGGTGAAAAACTAGGACATAGCTTTTCTAAAATAATACATGAAATGATTGCGGACTACAAATATGAACTAAAAGAAATAGCTAAAGAAGATTTAGATTCTTTTATGAAAAATAAGGATTTTAAATGCATAAATGTAACTATTCCTTATAAAACAAAAGTATTACCTTACCTAGATTTTATTAGCGATGAAGCTAAAAAGATAGGGTGCGTAAATACTATTTTGAATAAAGATGGGAAGCTTTATGGATATAATACAGATTATTATGGCTTAAAGTTATTAATTCAAAAACAAAATGTAGATTTAACTAATAAAAATGTATTAATACTAGGTACAGGTGGAACAAGTCTAACAGCAAAAGCAGTATTAGCGGATTTAGGAGTATCTAATATATATCAAGCATCAAGAAAAAATAATGATGGGTTGATTAGTTATGATGATATTTATAACTATGATATCAATTATGTTGTTAACACTACACCTGTAGGAATGTATCCGAATAATTTAGATAAACTAATAGATATTAATAAGTTCAAAAATATTATTGGTTTAGTAGATGTAATATATAATCCTCTAAATACTAATTTAGTATTAGATGGAAAAAATAAAAATATTCCGGCTGATGGTGGATTATATATGTTAATAGCTCAAGCAGTATATGCGATTAAGCTATTTAAAAATATGGAAATAGATGATTCTAAAATTGATGAAGTTTATAACATGTTAATTAAACAAAAACAAAATATCGTTTTAATAGGTATGCCTTCATGTGGTAAATCTACTATTGGAAGAATATTAGAAAAAAGGCTTAATAAAGCCTTATATGATAGTGATACTGAAATAGAAAAAATCATTGATAGTGATATTTCTAGTTTCATGAAAAGTCATGGTGAAAGACAATTTAGAAATATTGAAAGTAGTGTAATAGAAAACCTATCTAAACAAAATGGTATTATTATTTCTACTGGTGGAGGAGTAATACTAAGAAAATCTAACATGAATAACTTAAAACAAAATGGTATAGTTGTTTTTGTTGATAGACCACTAGATAAATTAATTCCAACCGAGTCACGACCTCTAACTAGTGATAAAGAAGCACTTAAAAAGAAGTATGATGAAAGAATTGATTTATACAATGAATATGCAGATATTAAAGTAGTTAATGATACAAATTTAGAAGATGTTGTAAATGAAATTATAAGGAGGTTAGGTTAATGAAATTACTAGTAATTAATGGAGCAAACATAAATATGCTTGGAATTAGAGAACCAAATATTTATGGTGCTAAAACTTATAAAGATTTAGTAGATATGATCAATGACTATGCCTCTAAAAATAATATTGAAGTTGAAATATATCAATCAAATCATGAAGGTGATTTAGTTGATAAGATTCAAGAAGCTTATTTTAGAAAGTTTGATGGAATAGTTATTAACCCAGGAGCTTATACTCATACATCAATTGCGATACTTGATGCACTTAAGGCTGTAAGTATAAAGTATGTAGAAGTACATATTTCTGATGTTAGTAAGCGTGATAGCTTTAGACAAATCTCTTATATTAGAGAAGGAGCAGCTAAAACTATTATGGGCAAAGGACTAGATGGTTATATAGAAGCATTAGATTATTTAAAGGATTTGATTTAATTATGAAAATTAAAGTATTCAAGGGGAATGCAGGAGGATCAGTATTTGCTCCACCTTCTAAAAGCTATGCACATAGACTATTAATCGCATCGTTTCTATCTAATAAAAAATGTAATGTCACAAACGTTGAATTTTCAAACGATGTTAATGCGACATTATCATGCTTAAAAGAGCTTGGTGCTTCATTTATTATTAAAGATAATGAAGTAATATTTGATGGAAATAATGATAAAGAGATTAAAGAAGAATATGTGTTAGACTGTGGTGAAAGCGGCTCAACAATAAGATTTTTAATTCCTATTGCATTAGTATTAAAAAAGAATAGTAAGATAACTATGAAGGGTACAAAGAAGCTTATTTCTAGAGGCCTATCAGTATATGAAGAAATATTCAAAAAATCTAAAGTTGAATATTCTTATACAGAAGACTCATTTACATTTAAAGGTAGACTTTTAGGAAGTTCTTTTAGTGTGCCAGGTAATATAAGTAGCCAGTACATTTCAGGCTTGATATTTGCTTTATCACTATTAAAGCGTGATACGAAAATAGAAATAATTGGTGATATAGAAAGCCTTCCATATATCAATTTAACTATTGATACATTAAGTCATTTTAATGTAGATGTTAATTTAGATGGAAATATAGTATATATTACAGGACATCAAAAATATGCTAGAGTTAATTCCCAAGTAGAAGGTGATTTCTCTAATGCAGCCTTCTTAGAAGCTTTAAATTATGTAGATAGGAATAATAATGTCAATGTAAAAGGTCTTAACTATTTCACTAGACAAGGTGATTCTATTTATATGAAATTATTTCCAAAGCTTGAAGGAAGTAATCCTACAATTGATATAAGTAATTGTATCGATTTAGGACCTGTCTTATTTATGTTAGCAGCAGAGCTTAATGGAGCAATTATTACAGGTATAAAGCGACTAAGAATTAAAGAAAGTGATAGAGTTTCATCAATGGTAATGGAATTAGAAAAGTTTGGTGCAGATATTAAAGTATTTGATGATTATGTAGAAATTAATAAAAGTGAACTACATTCACCGAGCTTAGTACTTGATGGGCATAATGACCATAGAATAGTAATGTCACTAGTTATATTATTAACTAAGTATGGTGGAACTATTGATGGAGTAGAAGCAATTAATAAGAGCTTCCCTACATTCTTAGATAGATTAAAGGAGGTTAAGGTTAATTATGAAATTATCGACTGATAAGAAAATATTAATCGTTGGTTTAGGATTAATTGGTGGATCTTATGCTGAAGGATTTACTAATAAAGGTTATTTTGTTGGAGCAATAACTCGTAGTCAAAAATCTATTGATTATGCCTTAGATAAGGGAATTATTAAAGAAGGAACTACAGAAATTACAAAAGAATTTGTATCTAAATATGACTTAGTTATATTTGCACTATATCCTGAACAATTTACTAACTGGATTGAAAAATATCAAGACTGTTTTAAATCAGGAATTGTTATTAGTGATGTTACAGGTGTTAAGTGTGAAATAGTTTATAAGATTCAATCGATCTTAAGAAAAGATGTTGAATTTGTTCCTGCTCACCCTATGGCAGGGCGTGAAGTATCTGGTGTAGAGAATGCAACTGACAAAATTTTTAACGGAGCAAACTACATAGTTACACCTACAAGCGATAATACAAAAGAGAATATCGAATTTGTAGCTTCAATTGGTGAAGTGTTAGGATTTAGAAAAGTAAGTTATCTAACACCACAAGAACATGATGAAATGATAGGTTTTCTATCACAATTAACTCACTGTATAGCTGTATCTCTAATGGTTTGTAAAGAGTCTAAACACTTAGTAGACTTTACAGGTGACTCATTTAGAGATTTAACTAGAATAGCTAAGATTAATGAAAAGATGTGGACTGAATTATTCATTATGAATAAACATGAATTATTAAGTCAAATGGATTTATTCTTAGGACAATTTAGACGCTTAAGAGATGCTTTAGCACAAGATGATAAAGAAACAATGCAACAAATGATGCGTACGTCTACAGAAAGACGTAAGTATTTTGATTAGGAGGAAAATGTATGAATTTAGTATTTAAAAGAAAACTGCCAATTCCACAAGAAATTAAGGAAATGTATCCTATTAGTGAAGAAGGTAGATTAGCAAAAGAAAAAAATGATGAAGAAATAAGAGCTGTATTTGAAGGTAAAAGTGATAAGTTTATTCTAATCATTGGACCATGCTCAGCTGATAGAGAAGATGCAGTAATGGATTATCTTCATAGACTAAGAAAAGTATATGATAAGGTTAAAGATGTATTTGTTATAATCCCTAGAATCTATACAAATAAGCCTAGAACAAATGGTTCAGGATATAAAGGTATGCTACATCAACCATCACTTAATGATGAAGAAAATATGTTAAAGGGCTTAATTGCAATTCGTAAATTACATATGAGAGCACTAAACGAAACAGGATTCTCATGTGCTGATGAAATGTTATACCCAGAAAACCATAGATATTTATCAGATTTATTAAGCTATGTAGCAGTAGGTGCAAGAAGCTCAGAAGACCAACAACACAGAATGACAGCAAGTGGTCTTAATGTCCCTGCAGGTATGAAGAACCCTACAAGTGGTGATTTAAATGTTATGATGAATTCTATTAAGGCAGGTCAAATGAGCCATGAATTTATTTATCGTGGATGGGAAGTTGAAAGTAAGGGAAATCCTCTATGCCACGCCATTTTAAGAGGTAGCGTTAATAAGAAAGGTGTTAGTATTCCTAACTATCACTATGAAGATTTAATTTATTGTTATGATAAATATATGGAAGCAAATCTTAAAAATCCAGCCGTTATTATTGACTGTAACCATGCAAACTCTAATAAGCAATACTTAGAACAAATTCGTATTGCTAAAGAAGTAATGCATTCAATTAAGCATAATGAAAAAATAAGAAGTATTGTTAAGGGATTAATGATTGAATCATACATCGAAGATGGTAAGCAAAAAGAAGATGGAACAGTATATGGTCTATCTGTAACTGATCCATGCTTAGGTTGGGAAAAGACAGAAAAGTTAATCCTAGAACTTGCTGATATTAGAAGAGATTTATTAAAGAAATAATATGACACATTATATAATAGTAAAATTAAAAGATATTAATACTATAGATGAATATATTAATATAGTTAACCCAATCTATAATGAAATGGTTAATACTATTAATATATTCATCTATAGTATTAATATCTTTTAATTTTACGATTATATAATGTGTCATATTATTTCTTTAATAAATCACG
>JAILIR010000160.1 GCA_024695185.1 bacterium
CCATACCTTTCTTAGCTAAGTAAGTAGTGATAGCAGCAGTTAAAGTAGTTTTACCATGGTCGATATGACCGATTGTACCAATATTAACATGTGGTTTAGTACGTTCAAATTTTTGCTTTGCCATTTTAAATTTCCTCCTAAATTTTAATTATATATTTTATAGTTTATTTTTAGCCTACAATATTATTTTACATTATTAAAATAATAAATGCAATCTATAATTTTATGAACGCTTCTTAATTATTTCCTCAGCGATAGATTTTGGACAGTTATCATAATGATTGAATTGCATAATGAATGTTCCTCTACCTTGAGTGTTGCTACGAAGCGCTGTAGCATAACCAAACATTTCTGATAGTGGTACCATAGCCTTAACAGCTGTAGCATTTCCTCTACCTTCTTGGTTTTCTAACCTTCCTCTACGGCTTGTAATATCACCAATAACGTTACCGATGTACTCATTTGGAACAACTACATCAACTTCCATTATAGGTTCTAGAATTGTTGGCTTACATTTTTCTTTAGTAGCCTTTAAAGCCATTGAAGCAGCAATCTTATAAGCCATTTCTGATGAGTCTACTTCATGGTAAGAACCATCATATAGGGTGGCTTTAATATCAATAACTGGATATCCAGCAACGATACCTCCATTTAATGCATCTTCTAGTCCTTTTTGAACTACTGGGATGTATTCTCTTGGAACTACACCACCAACGATAGCATCAACGAATTCAAATCCTTTACCTGGATTTGGTTCAAACTTAATCCAAACATGACCATATTGACCACGTCCACCTGATTGTTTGATATATCTACCTTCACATTCTCCTTCGCAAGAGATTGTTTCACGGTATGATACTTGAGGAGCACCAACATTTGCTTCTACCTTAAATTCACGCTTTAATCTATCAACGATGATGTCTAAGTGTAATTCACCCATACCAGCGATGATAGTTTGACCTGTTTCAACATCTGTATAAGTTTTGAATGTTGGGTCTTCTTCAGCTAACTTAATTAAAGCAACTGTCATCTTCTCTTGGTCGTTCTTTGTTTTAGGTTCGATAGCAACAGAAATAACTGGTTCAGGGAACTTCATTGATTCAAGGATGATATCATCACCTTCAGCAACTAATGTATCACCTGTTGTTGTATCCTTTAAACCTACTACAGCAGCGATATCACCAGCATAAACCTCTTCGATTTCTTGTCTGTGATTTGCATGCATTTGTAGTAAACGTCCAAATCTTTCTCTCTTACCCTTTGTTGAGTTAGTTACATAGCTACCTGAAGTCATTGTTCCAGAGTAAACTCTAAAGAATGTAACTCTACCAACGAATGGGTCAGTCATTACTTTGAATGCTAAAGCAGAGAATGGTTGATCATCGCCTGAAATTCTTTCGATTTCTTCACCATCTGGTGTATGACCTTTAATATTAGCTACATCAGTTGGTGCAGGTAAATAATCAATTACTGCATCTAACATTAATTTTACACCCTTGTTTTTAAATGCGCTTCCGCATAATACTGGGAAGAATTCTACTGATAGGGTAGCTTTTCTGATAGCTCTTTTAATTTCTTCAATAGTTAAATCTTCTCCACCAAGGTATTTTTCCATAACTTCATCATCATAATCAGCAACTGTTTCAATTAATGTAGTTCTCTTTTCTTCAACTAAATCAACCATATCAGCTGGGATTTCAATTTCTGTCATATTTTCATCTTGGCTACCATCAAAAGTATAAGCTTTCTTAGTAACTAAATCGATTATTCCTTTAAATGAATCTTCACTACCTATTGGTAATTGAATAGCAGCATACTTTGCATCTAGTCTATTCTTGATTGTTTGACAAGAAAATTCAAAGTCTGCGCCTGTCTTATCCATTTTATTAACGAATACGATACGTGGTACCATGTATTCTGTAGCTTGTCTCCAAACAGTTTCTGTTTGAGGCTCAACTCCAGCTTGACCATCTAATACTGTAACAGCACCATCAAGAACTCTTAAACTTCTTTGTACTTCTACTGTGAAGTCTACGTGTCCTGGGGTATCAATGATATTTACTCTGTGTCCCTTCCAATAAGCAGTTGTTGCTGCAGAAGTGATTGTGATACCTCTTTCTTGTTCTTGAACCATCCAGTCCATTTGGCTAGCACCATCATGTGTTTCACCAATTTTATGGATTTTACCTGTGTGATATAATACACGTTCTGTTGTTGTTGTTTTACCAGCATCAATGTGGGCCATAATACCGATATTTCTTGTTAAATTAAGTGGTATCTCTCTTGGCATATTATATCTCCTTTAAAATTACCAACGATAGTTAGCAAATGCCTTATTAGCTTCTGCCATTCTATGTGTATCTTCTCTTTTCTTGAATGCTTGACCTTGTGAATTTGTTGCATCAACAATTTCTTTAGCAAGGCGTTCTTCCATAGTCTTTTCACTACGTTTTCTAGCATAAGTAACTAGCCATCTTAGTCCTAATGTAGATCTTCTTTCAGGACGAACTTCACAAGGAACTTGGTAGTTTTGTCCTCCGATTCTTCTAGATCTAACTTCTAGTGTTGGCATAATGTTTTCTAATGCTAAATTAAATGTTTCGAATGCATCTTTTCCAGTAAGCTCAGCTACTCTATTTAATGCACCATAAACAATACTTTGTGCAGTTCCTTTTTTACCATCTAACATTACTACGTTGATTAATCTAGTAATAATTGTTGAATTATAAATTGGATCTGGTAATACTTCTCTTTTTGCTATATGTCCTTTACGAGGCATAAAC
>JAILIR010000187.1 GCA_024695185.1 bacterium
ATAATAATGGATGATATTCCTTATCTAGTACTTTGATTAAATTATCTGCAAGCTTACTTACATCATCATTTTTAGTAACTTTTTCTAAAAGCTCATCAAAATTATTAACTGGATCAACTTTTCCGGTAGTTAAATAATCAATAGATACATTAAATATTTTAGCTATTTTAGGTAGTAATTCAATGTTAGGACATTCTATATCATTTTCCCATTTTTTGATTAGTTCAACAGAGCAAGCTAAAAGATTTGACAACTCTATTTCTGTCATTTGGTTTTCTATTCTTAAGTTTTTAATGTTTTTACCAATACTAAAACTCATAAAATATCACCACTAATCTATTTTAATTATATCATAATTAAATATAGTTAGAAAAGAAAAAAGATGATTATTCATCATCTTCTTCATCTTTTTTATTATTCTCTAATATTTTTTTCTCTTTTTTTGCACTTACTTTACTTATTTTATTAAAAGTATTTATTAAAAGCATGAAAAAGCCAACAACACTTAAACCAATACCTCCAGTAGTTCCATAGACAGCTAAATTCATTCTTACAGGTGAGTACCATGGAACACTTCCATCATAAATAGTTTCAGTATTGTACATATAGTCATAAGACCCTTTAGATTTTTCAACATAAATACATTTATCTTTTACACCTATATAAGATATTTCACCTTCTATTTTAGTTACATAAAATACTTTTTCTTCTTTCGTATCATAATCTTTACCCTTTTGGAATTTCATTCCTGGATAGAATACTACTAATAGAATAGCCCCAACAATAATTAAGACAAATGGTAAAATCCATTTAGCATAAAAGGTAGATGTAATATTATAATTGAAATCTTTTTTTGCCATTATTTAGTAATCCAACTTTCATCATGTGGATTTACTTTCCATGCTTTAAGTTTTTCTAAATCACTTTCTTTAATATATAATCCTTCAACAGCTTCCTTGATTAAGTCATCATAGTTAGCAATTGAAACATATTTACAATTTGCTTCTTCGAAGTTTTTGAAGCCTTCTTCTAGGTTATATGTAAAGATAGAGATTACACCTAAAACGTCTAATTCGGCTTCTCTAAGAGCTTTTACACATTCAATAGATGATCCACCTGTAGAGATTAAATCTTCAACTACTACTACTTTTTGTCCTTTTTTGTAGAAGCCTTCGATTTTGTTTTCTCTACCATGACTTTTAGCGCTACTTCTAACATAGCCCATTGGTAAATCTAAGTTATTAGCAGCTAAAGCAGCATGTGCAATACCAGCTGTAGCTGTACCCATAAGCATTTCTACTCCTGGGAATTCTTTTTTAATTCTTTTAGCAATTTCAAGTTCAACGATTTGTCTTACCATAGGATAAGATAAAATTAATCTATTATCACAGTAGATTGGAGATTTGATTCCACTAGCCCAAGTGAATGGTTCATCTGGACGAAGGAATACAGCTTTAATTTTTAGTAAGTTCTTTTCAATATTTCCCATAATTATTCACCCATAAAATCTTTCTTAATTTGTTTATATGCAGAAACTGGATCTTCTGCCTTTGTAATAGGACGGCCTACTACAATAAAGTTTGTGCCTAAAACTCTAGCATCAGCTGGAGTAGTAATTCTAACTTGATCATCAACAGAATTACTCTTTAGTCTAATACCTGGAGTAACAGTAATGAAATCAGATCCACAAGCTTCTTTAATAGCTTTAACTTCTAGTGGTGAGCATACTACACCATTTAAGCCAGCTTCTTTTGCGTTTAAGGCGTGCTTAATAACCATTTTTTCCATAGTTGTGCTACATAATAGTTCATTAGATAGCATTTCTTGGCTTGTTGAAGTTAACTCAGTAACCGCAATAACTAGCGGTTTTTTATCCATGCCATCAAAAGCTGTTAGAGCTTCGCTCATCATCTTTATTCCACCTTTAGCATGAACATTAACCATATCAATATCTAGCTTAGCTAAGTTCTTCATAGCACTTTTTACAGTATTTGGAATATCATGTAATTTTAAGTCTAAGAAAATATGATGTCCAAGCTTTTTGATATCAGTTATAATTGATGGACCACATCCATAGAATAGTTCCATACCTACTTTAACCCATAGTGGCTCATCAAATTTCTTTAAGAAATTAATTGTTTCCTCTTTATTTGGAAAATCAAGAGCAATAATAACCATTTTTATTTCTCCTTTCTATGTGCATATCCTATGCAGTCATTTATATCTTTAAAACCAAATTCTTCTAATACTCTTGGTAGATCTTCTATTATTTCTTTACAAATGTATGGATTAACTAAATTCATTGTACCAATTGCTACTGCACTAGCACCTGCATATAAGAACTCTAAGACATCATACGCATCTTTAATACCACCCATACCAATAATAGGAATATCTACAGCTTCATACACTTGATAAATCATTCTAATAGCTACTGGTTTAACAGCTGGACCAGAGAATCCTCCTGTTTTATTAGCTAAAATAGGTTTACCAGTCTTTAAATTAATTCTCATACCCATTAATGTATTAATCATAGTTAAGCCATCAGCTCCACCACGTTCAGCAGCTTTAGCAATCGCAACTATATCAGTTACATTTGGACTTAATTTAACATAAACAGGTACGCTTGAAGCTTCTTTTACTTTTTTTGTTACTTCATAAACCATATCGGGATCAGTACCTAAAGTAATACCACCATGTTTTACATTAGGGCAGCTAATATTAAGTTCTAGGGCATATACATTTTTATGCTTAGAAATTCTTTTAGCTACTTCTACATATTCTTCTATATCATAACCAGCGATATTGGCAATAATAGGCACATCATATTTATCCCATAAGTTTAATTTAGATTCCATAATGACATCAATACCAGGGTTTTGTAAGCCTATGGCATTAAGCATACCACCATAAGTTTCGGCAACTCTAGGGGTAGGATTACCTAATCTAGGATTAATAGTAGCGGCCTTAAGCATGGCACTACCTAAAATATTTAAATCATATAGATTTTCAAATTCTTCACCAAAGCCAAATGTTCCACTGGCTGGCATAATAGGATTTTTTAAATCTAAGCCTGGAAGTTTAACTCTTAAATTAATCATAAGCTACCTCCCCAAGTTTAAATATTGGTCCATCCTTACAAACACGCTTTAAACCGTTTTTTGTATTAATTACACATCCATAACAAGCACCAATTCCACAAGCCATTCTCTCTTCAAAAGATAAATAACCTTCTTTAATGTCTCTATATTTTAAATCTAAATTCTTTAAAACAATCATTGGTCCACATGCATATAGTGTATCAAAATTTAGTTTGTTATTCTTTAAATATTCAAGTACATTTCCTTTATAGCCTATAGAACCATCATCAGTAGTAATAATTACTTGACCAAAATTATCAAAAGCTTTTGTTAAATAGGCATAATCTTTATTTTGGTAAGCAAGTATAATAGTTAGATTATTATCTTTAGATAATTCTTTAGCTAGATAATACATTGGGGCTACCCCCATACCACATCCAACTACAAGTACATTTTTTCCCTTAACTAAAGGATAACCATTACCTAGTGGATGTAAGGTATCAAGTCTAGAACCTACTGGTGCTTTAGCTAAATATTTAGTACCTTCACCAACAGCTCTATAGATTACTTTTAATCTATTATTATCATAATCAGAAACAGATATAGGACGTCTAAGTAGTAAGTCAGGACGACCTACACTAATATTAACAAATTGTCCAGGGATGAAATTAGAATCAAGTTCTAATGTTAATTCATAAATATCTTTGGCGATTTTTTCATTGTTTATAATTAAAGCATTACTTTTCATTATATCATTGCTACTTTCATTGTAATGTCTTCTAAGACATCTAATAAAATTCTAACTGTATCAAGAGATGTAAATGTTGTAATGTTATTTAAAGCTGCAACGCTTCTAATCTTAAAGCCATCTTTTCTTCTGTTAATTTCGCTTCTATTAGCTGTATTAATAACATATGAAATATGACCCTTTCTTAAAGCGTCTAGAATTTCTTCAGAGCCTTCAGAAACTTTCTTCTTTATTCTTGTTTTAACGCCATGATTTTTTAAGAATTGACCTGTACCCTTTGTTGCTTCAATGTTGAAGCCTAGTTCATAGAATCTCTTAATTAATGGTAGAGCTAATTCTTTTGTTTCATCTGATAATGTTACAAATACTGTACCATAATTAACAACTCTCATTCCACTTGCCTTTAAAGCCTTATATAAAGCTCTATTTAGAGATTTATCATAACCAATTGCTTCACCTGTAGATTTCATTTCTGGACTTAATACGGCATCAAGGCCAGCAATCTTACTCCAAGAGAATGTTGGTACCTTTACATAGAACTTATCAGGAGTTTTACCTAGTCCTGTATATAAGCCTTGTTCTTTTAAACTTATACCCATCATACACTTAGTTGCAATTTGAGGCATATTAATCTTAGTTGATTTAGATAAGAATGGAACTGTTCTACTACTTCTAGGGTTAACTTCGATAATAGATACTTCATTATTAGGATCAACTATAAATTGGATATTGAATAGACCAATAATACCAATTTCTAAGCCTAGCTTAATTGTATAATCAGTAATTGTCTTTTTAACTTGTTCATTTAATGTCATTGATGGGAATACGCTAATAGAGTCACCTGAGTGAACACCTGTTGCTTCGATGTGTTCCATAATACCAGGGATAAAGACATCTTTTCCATCACAAATAGCATCTACTTCACATTCTCTACCTTGAATGTATTTATCGATTAATACTGGTTGTTTTTCATCAATAGCAACAGCATTTTCAAGGTATGCTAGTAATTGTTCATCATCATTTACTATTTGCATAGCACGTCCACCAAGTACGTATGATGGTCTAACTAATACTGGATAACCTATCTCATTAGCAGCCTTTACACCATCTTCTAGCTTCGTAACTGTTGTACCTTTAGGTTCTGGAATATTAAGCTTAATTAATAAGTCTTCAAATAATTGCCTATTTTCAGCATTAGCAATAGCTTCATTAGATGAACCTATGATATTTACACCAAGTTGTTCTAGTCTATCAGCAAGGTTAATGGCTGTTTGACCACCTAATTCTACAATTACTCCTAGTGGGTTTTCAAGCTTAATTACATTCATAACATCTTCAATTGTTAGTGGTTCAAAGTATAATTTATCACTAATTAAATAGTCAGTTGAAACTGTTTCAGGGTTATTATTAATAACTATCGCTTCATAGCCCATATCTTTTAGTGCCCAGATAGAGTGAACTGTAGAATAGTCAAATTCAACACCTTGACCAATTCTAATAGGGCCACTACCAAGTACGATTACTTTCTTTCTATCACTTCTAATTGATTCATTTTCAGTTTCATATGTTGAATATAAGTATGTTACATTACTCTTAAATTCAGCAGCACATGTATCAAGCATTTTATATACTGGATAGATGTTCTTCTTATCTCTTAATTTATACATATCTAGTTCAGAAATACCTAGTTTATTTGCGATAAATTGATCTGAGAAGCCTAAC
>JAILIR010000238.1 GCA_024695185.1 bacterium
ATAATAACATATTTAAAAATAAAATCAACCATTATTGATATTAATCAATAACTTATTATTTCTTATATCCATTAGGATTATTCTTTTGCCAATTCCATGAATCTTTAGCCATATCAAAGATATCATATTTAGTCTTAAATCCTAATTCCTTATAAGCTTTTTCAGGGGAAGCATAATATATTGCTACATCTCCAGCACGTCTAGGTTTTATTTCATAAGGTATAGTAAAGCCACAAGCTTTTTCAAAGGCATGTAATACATCAAATACACTACATCCAACACCTGTACCTAGGTTATATGTTACTAAACCACTATTAGTAAATAGTTTATCTAATACTAATACATGTCCATATGCTAAATCTACTACATGGATATAATCTCTTACTCCTGTACCATCTTTAGTGTCATAGTCATTACCAAATACACCAAGCTTTTCTAACTTACCTACAGCTACTTGGCTAATATATGGTGCTAGATTATTAGGTATACCATTAGGATCTTCACCAATTAATCCTGAAGAATGCGCTCCAATTGGATTAAAATATCTTAAAATAGCCGCATTAAAGTTTGGATTAGCTTTTGTGTAATCTCTAATCATATCTTCAATCATTAATTTAGTTCTACCATAAGTGTTTACTACTCTAAATGGGAAATCTTCTTTAATTGGATTAGTATCTGGTTGTCCATAAACTGTTGCGCTAGATGAGAATACTAAATTATTAACCTTATATTCTTCCATTAGTTTAAGTAAAGTAATAAAAGAAATTAGGTTATTATCGTAATATTTTAGAGGTACTTTTTCCCCTTCACCTACAGCCTTATAACCCGCAAAATGGATTACACCATCTATTTTGTTTTCTATAAATACTTTCTTAAAATCATTTATGTTACAACAATCTAATTCATAAAACTTAGGTTTAATACTAGTGATTTTTTCAATCCTATTTAATACTTCAACACTAGAATTGCTTAAATTATCAACTATTATAACATTATATTTTTTGTTTATTAACTCTACTACAGTATGAGATCCAATATAGCCCATACCACCAGTTACTAAAATTGTCTTCATAATATCACCATATCTATTGTATCATATTTTTTTAAAAAAAAGTTAATTTATTTAAATTAACTCATCTATTTCTTACACTATTTATTTTTTTATTACAACGAAGCATAATAAAAAGGCGAATTAACGCCTTTTTACTCATTATTGCTTTTATCTGAGAATACTTTGATACACCAACTCTTTTTACCACAATGAGGGCATCTCATTTTTCTTTTTCTGCCCATATGTTGAGCAAGATTTACTTGCCAATATGTTGGAGTAAAAGTCTTGTGGCATTCCTTACATTCATAATATCCTGCCTTTTGTTCTATCCTTATGCATATAAAGGCTAATGCTATAAAACTTACAAAACCAATACCTATTAAAGTAATTCTAACCCAAGTTTTCATATCTAATAAAGCAGCAATAAGTACTAATATAATTAAGAACGCTACACTCATTACTCCAATCAGTACTTCAAGTTTTAATAGTCTTTTATCTGCTTCTTCTTTTTGTTTTGTCATTTTTAATAAATTTAATTCTGCATTTTTATTATATTCGTTCATATCTATTTCCTCTCCTGTAAGTAATTCGTTAACACTAATTTCTAAAATCTCACACAACTCTAACATGATAGATGCATCAGGCAAGCTCTTACCACATTCCCATTTAGAAACAGCTCTATCTGTTATAAGAAGTTTTTCTGCAAGATCTTGTTGCGTTAAGTTTTTTTCTTTTCTTTTATTTTGTATGAATTTTCCAATCTTAATTTGATCCATACCATTTCCTCCTTCACCTTAATAATAAATTAGTGTAACAAAATAGTCTACAAACTGATAGTTGAGTTATAGATATTTAATCATTCAACCAAAAGTTGAATTTGTTTTATTATAAAATATTTATAAATATAATTCTACAAAAAAGGCTGTAAATGGCCTCTTTTTATTGTTAATAATTTTGTTATATAATTCCAAAAACAATTATTCCAACAACCGCAGATATCGCAATTAACAATATAGGAGATATTCCTTTTTTCATAAATTTTTTAGAACCAAAATATATTATAGCTAGTCCTATTGTTATTAAAAGTGATGGCAAACTAAAACTAAATGAATCTATTTTTCCAAAACAATTTTGATATACAAAATAAATTCCAATAGCAAAAATTATACCAATAATGCATGGTTTCAAACCATCAAGTACAGCTTGAAATACTTTATTTTTTATTAATTTCTTCAATAATACCATTATTAATAAAATAATCAAAAATGCAGGTAATATTACAGCAAATGTTGCGATTAAAGATCCTAAAAATCCAGCCTGTGTACTACCAATATATGTAGCTAGGTTAACCATAATAGGGCCTGGTGTTGATTCACTAATCGCAATAATGTTAGTTAACATTTCATCAGTTAGCCATCCATTTGAAATAACTTCATCACGAATAAGTGGTATAGCACTATATGCACCACCAAAAGAGAATAGCCCTACTTTAAGGAAGGAAATAAATAATTTAAGATAAATCATTATTATCACCATCCTCTTCTATTAAGTTTTCTTTACTACTAGTTGCTTCATTTTCACTTATAGTTATAGTATCATTATTTTCTATTATTTTATCTTTCTTTACAAAGAATAAAGCTAAGCCTAATAAACCAGCTACTAACATTAAAATAATAGATGAAATATTTAAGGCAAATAAATCAATTAAAAACATAGCTATAAATGAGACTATTAAAATGGTCATAGGTATGGGCTTTTTCTCCATCTTCTTAAACATCTTTATAGCCGCATCAATTATTAAAAGACCTACAGCACATTTTATCCCTAAGAATGCATTATATATCCATGTTATTTCCAAAAACCTATCTAAATATAATGATATGATAAATAAAATAACTAAAGATGGTATTATCATTCCTAGTGTAGCGATAATGGCTCCAAGAAGCCCTTTTTGCTTATATCCAACATATGTTGCACAGTTTATAGATATAGGGCCTGGTGTAGATTCAGCTATGATAGTTAGATTCATCATTTCATCATGTGTTATCCATTCTTTCTTTTCTACACAAGTATGTTCTATTAAAGGAATCATTGCATGGCCACCGCCAAAAGCAAATAATCCTATTTTCATAAATGAGAAAAATAGATTAATTAAAATCATTGAATCATACACCTCCTTTTACCACTAATATATATTATACTACAAATAAATATAAATCCCTAAATTATTAGGGATTATTTTATTA
>JAILIR010000239.1 GCA_024695185.1 bacterium
ATATTAAGCTTAATGCTTCTCTAGGAGAAAGATCATCAGCATTAATATCATTAAGTATTTGAACTACTTCAGGAGTTTCTTTAATTTCAATGTGTTCTTCTTCATCAAAATTAAATAAATCCATCTCTATTTCTGTTTTACCTTTAGTCTTTTCTAAGTAATTTAAAATATCTGATGCTCTATTAATTACCTGATTAGGTAGATGAGCTAATTTAGCAACATTTATACCATAACTCTTATCACTTGGTCCATCAATAACCTTATGTAGGAATACTAAAGTGTTTTTATCATCTTTAGCTGATACATGAATATTTTTTAATCTCTTTAATGTTTTATCCAAAGCTGTTAGTTCATGGTAGTGAGTTGAAAATAAGGTAATAGCTCCAATTTTTTCATGAACATATTCTATTACTGCTTGAGCTAAAGCCATACCATCATATGTAGCAGTACCGCGTCCTATTTCATCAAATAGAATTAATGAGTTTTTAGTAGCGCCTTTTAGTGCATTATTAACCTCAGTCATTTCAACCATAAATGTCGATTTGCCACTAACTAAATCATCAGCAGCGCCAATTCTAGTATATATTTGATCAATGATTGGAAGTGTCGCGCTCTTACAAGGTACAAAACAGCCAATTTGAGCCATTATCAAGATAATAGCAAGCATTCTCATATAAGTTGATTTACCACTCATATTTGGGCCTGTAATAAGCAATATATTATAGTTTTGGTTTATATTTATATCATTAGATACAAATGGATCTTCACTTAATATTTCAACTACAGGATGACGTCCATCAACAATATTTATTTCTAATTTATCAATTAGTTTAGGCATGACATAATTATTCTTTTCACTAACTATAGCAAAAGATAATAAGCAGTCAATTGTTGAAATAATCTTAGCATTTATTTGAAGATTATTTATATATTTTAAGCATTCACTTCTTATTTCTAAGAATAATTCATATTCTAGTTGCATTGATTTATCTTTACTATTTAGAATTAAAGATTCATATTCTTTAAGTTCTGGAGTAATAAATCTTTCTGCATTTGCAAGTGTTTGTTTTCTAACATAATTTAAGTCATCACTAATAGTTTGGGCAGCCATTTTAGATATTTCAATATAATAACCAAATACTTTATTATATGATACCTTTAGTGTTTTAATTCCTGTCTTTTCTTTTTGTTCAGCTTCATAATTGATTAGCCAATTCTTTCCGTTTTTAGTAATATCTCTTAAATGATCTAATTCTTCATTATAGCCCATTTTGATGATGTCACCATCTTTAATAGTAACAGGTGCATTTTCATCAATGGCCCTTTCTAATAATTGATATAATGAATCAAGTGGATCTACTAGAGATGCTAATTCAGTTGCATAAGCTGTATCAATTTTTTCAATATTTTCTTTTATATTAGGTAAATATTTAAGTGAATTTTTAAGTTGTAATAAATCTCTTGCATTGGCATTTCCATAAGAGATTCTACCAACAATTCTCTCTAGGTCATAGACATTTTTTAGTTCACTAATTAAGTCTTCTTTTACCTCATAATTATTGATTAAATTATTTACAATACTAAATCTATTTTGGATTAATTTTTTATCAATTAATGGCCTAGTAATCCACTTTTTTAACTCTCTAGATCCACCTGCAGTTTGACAGTGATCTAGTAAATATAATAGGGATCCTAGTCTAGTTTGGTTTCTTAAATTTTCTAGTAATTCTAAGCTATTAATTGTATGAATATCCATTCTTAAAAATTGTTTAGAATTATAATATTCAAGTGGTTTTAAATGCATTAATTCACGTTTTTGTGTTTTAATAATATAATTAATCATTCTACCAAATGATTCAATGATTGCAGAATCATTTATATTTTTTGAAAGGTTATTCCATATTGAATCAAGAGTAGTTTCATCACAAATAGAAATAACAATTTGATATTTATTTTTCATGCAATCAATAGCAATCTTATTAAATTTTGATGGAATTATTATTTCTTTGGCATTTAAAATAAGTAATTCATTTATTAATAAATCAACTGAATTAATTATCTTAGTAGCATATGTTTCACCTGTTGAAAAGTCGATATAGCATATGGCATATTCGCCTCTATCTTCAGTTACTGATACTAAGTAATTATTTTGATTTTCACTTACACTACCCTTATCAATATTAGTTCCAGGAGTAATTAGCCTAACGACATCACGCTTAACTATTTTACTTATGCCTGGTTCTTCCAATTGTTCAACAATGGCGACTTTATAACCTTTTTCCGTTAATTTATCTATATAAGTATCTACAGCCATATGAGGGATTCCACACATAGGAACTCTCTCTTTAGCTCCAGCATCCTTACCTGTTAAACATAACTCAAGTTCCTTAGACGCAATGTATGCATCATTAAAGAACATCTCATAAAAGTCTCCTAACCTAAAAAAGACTAGTGTGTCCACATAGTCTTTTTTAATGTCTAAATATTGTTGCATCATTGGAGTATATTGATTTCTATCAATATCCTTAAAGTCCATAATGCATTACCTCCAGATTATTATTTACCGAACCAGCCTTTAATTGTCTTAGCGATTGATTCGTATAATCCATCACCTAAAATCTTATGGATTACATCTCTTACGCCTTCATATAATCCTTGAAGTGGTGTACCTTCTAATACTCCTAGTAATCCAAGGATACCAAGAATAATAACTAGTACTAATAATATAACAAGTATGATTAATACCCATTTTAAAATTGTAACAACTGGATTTGATTTTTTCTTACGTCTTGCAACTTTAGAATCAGCTTGAAGAGCTTCTTTAATAGCTTTTTCTTCAGCAGCTTTCTTCTTCTTATCCATCTTGCTTTCGTTTCCAAGTCTTCTTTCTCTTGCAGCCTTATCTTCTCCATACATTGGAGCTTCAAATACTGGTGCTTCGAAAATTGGTGTATCAAATAATGGAGTATCAAATGATCCGTATTCATCAGAATCGTCATATGATGGTGAATCGAATTGAGTTTCAGCAGGAGCTTCTTCAACCTTAGTTTCAGATGGTTGATCAGCAGCTTGATAGCTTTCAGTTGG
Organism: bacterium; assembly: GCA_024695185.1. Classification (GTDB taxonomy): domain Bacteria; phylum Bacillota_I; class Bacilli_A; order Acholeplasmatales; family JAEDCM01; genus RGIG10196. The sequence continues at coordinate 3,088 of JAILIR010000239.1, forward strand.
TTCTTCTTCGATATCAGGCATAGCTATATCTTCGAAGTCTTCAATCTTAACTGTATCTTCATCTTCTTCCTCAGTTTCAGTTTCATCAATCATGTTAAGTTCTTGATTTTCTGTATCTTCTAATCTAATTAGACCTTCTTCTTCCTCAACAACTTCTTCTTCAGGTTGCTCTTCTTCAACTACTTCTTCAACAACTGGTTCTTCTTCAACTACTTCTTCAGTAGTTTCTTCTGTTGCTTCTTCAGGTTGTTCTTCTTCATAATCGAATAGAGGAACTACGAATTCATCTTCTTCAAGATCCTTAGATTCTTGCATATTAGCCATTTGTTCTTTTAATGTTTCATTTTCTTCTTTTAGAGCATCCATTTCAGCTTGCTTTTGAGCTTCTTCTTCAGCAGCAGCTTCTTCAGCTAATCTAGCTTCTTCAGCAGCTTTTTCTTCTTCAGCGATTCTAGCTTCTTCTTCAGCAGCAGCTTCTTCTTGAGCTAATCTTTCTGCTTCAGCATCAGCAAGTGCTTGTTGTTTTTCAGCTTCAGCTTGATCTTTAACTTCTGCTAATTCTTGTTCATGAGCTTCTTGTTGAGCTTTTAGAGCTTCTTCAGCAGCATCAGCCTTAGCTTGAGCTTCTTCAGCTTGTTTAGCAAGTTCAGCTTTTTCTTCTTCGCTCTTATCTTTATTATTCATTTGCATTTGAAGATTTAAAATCATAGCCTTTAATTCTTCGATTTGTGCATTTGATTGAGGAGCTTCTTCAGCAGGAGCTTCTTCAACGATTTCTTGATCTTCTACGATTTCTTCTTCATCTTCGATAATTTCATCATCTTCAGTTGGGATATCTAATACTGCTAAATTTACATAAGACTTTTGTACTTCAGTTTCAACACGATTGATAATGTATTCAATGATGTCTTCTTTCTTTAATTCGATAGAAGCCTTAACACCATTTTGTTTTGCATATCTTTGTAATTGTTGAACGCTCATACGTTTAACTTTTTCTTGTTCTTCAGGAGAGAACTTACCGCTTGCGCTACATGCATCAATAATAATGTCAGCTAATTCTTCCTTCTTAATTCTTCTTGGAACATCGATATTGTATTTAGCACCGATTTCTCTTAATTCATTTAAAGTAGAGCTCTTTGCTAATACTTCTCTGAATGTATTGTATTCTAGACCATCAACTTCGTTTCTTTCATCATAGAAAAGTGAATCCATTCCGCGTTGATATTCAGCAATACTTTCTTTTTGGCTCATCTTGTAGCCTCTAGCAGTTTCGAATAGTCCTGTAAGTTTTTCAGTTTCAATCTTTAGTTCTTCATGAAGTTTGATGAACATTAACCATAATGTCTCTCTATATTCATTGTAAATCTCAGCATTAGAAATTAAAGTAAGGATTCCTTCAAGTTGGTGCTCACTAAATGTGTTTAACCATCTTAAACGATAACGAACTTCATCTGTGAATTGTGATTTGTATTCAGCCTTCTTAACTCTCTTATCGATAACTTTGTGAAGAGCAGTCATACGTACCTTTCTTGGCATGTTCATGCCTTGTTCATTAAAAAAGGCAACGATTTCTTTTGAAGGTAGGTCTTTTAATGTAGCTAGTACATCTTCAACTTTCATCACTTGTCCGTTAATTTCTAATTCACTACCACGACTAATAACTTTCATATTCAATACCTCCATATGTATTTTTTTATTAGATATCTACTTTAACATTTTACAACATTTATTTTAGTATTTCAAGTAGTTTAGCCATTTTTTATTACTAATTTTTGTATTTTTTTGCATTTTTTTAGCAATTCCTACCAAAAATTAATGTTTATGGCTTCATTTATAATGTTACTTATCATTGATAAGTCATTTTTTACTAATTTTTCTAATTCTTGGTACTCATAAATCATCTCTATAAGGGGAAAATTGTCAATTTTCGCTTCACTAAGGGATAAATCAGTTTTTGATAGCTTAATATATTCATCATTTGATAGAATTATTTTTCTTAGTTCAATATAGCGTTTTACAATATCGTTATTCTTAAGTTCTATAGCTATTCTATTCAACTTCTTCACCAATTAAAAACCAAGTTTTGGCTTCTGTGATTTTCACATTTACAATAGTTCCAATATGGTTTTTGTTTCCTTTAAAGTTAACTAATTTATTGTGCTCTGAATATCCACATAAAATGTTTTCATCATTTTTAGATGTTCCATCAACTAATACTTTTACAACTTTTCCTTCAAATCTTTTATTACCTTTTAAGTATCCAGCATTAATCTTATCATGTAATAAATCTAATCTCTTGTGGGCAGTAGCCTCATCTATTTGATCCTTGTATGTTGCAGCTGGAGTGCCTTCTCTAGGTGAATAAATAAAAGTAAATGCACCTTCAAAATCTACCTCATCACATAATCTTAAAGTCTCATTAAAATCTTCTTCAGTTTCTCCAGGGAAGGCTACTATGATATCAGTTGTAATAGATATTCCTGGATTTAATTCTTTAAGTTTATTTATCTTTTCTAAATATTCCTCATGAGTATATTTTCTATTCATTCTCTTTAAAATAGTATTACTTCCTGATTGGACAGGTAAGTGTAAATGAGGCATAATGTTAGGCCTTTGCATAGCCTTCATTGTTTCTATATCTAAATCTCTAGGATGACTTGTCGTATATCTTATTCTTTCTATTCCTGTATCACTTAAATCAAGTAAAAGATTTGAGAATGTATAATTCATATCCTTAAAATCTTTACCATAGGCATTAACATTTTGACCTAAAAGTGTTATTTCTAAATAACCATCTTCTACTAAGCCTTTAACTTCATCAATTATATCTTTAGGTCTTCTTGATCTTTCTTTACCTCTAGTATAAGGAACTATACAATAAGTACAGAATTCATCACAGCCAAACATAATATTAACCCAAGCTTTTTTCTTTGATAGTCTAATATGAGGTAGCTTTTCAACAATATTCCCTTCAGTTGAATATACTTCAATTAATCTATCTGTTGATTTTTGAGCTCTATAAATATATTCAGGCAGCATATGAATATTGTGTGTACCAAATACAACATCTATTTGAGGATATTTATCAAGAATTTTAGTAATTGTCTTTTCTTCTTGAGGCATACATCCACAAATACAAATAATCATATCCTTCTTCTTTTGTTTTAAGGCTTTTAATCCACCAATAGTTCCATAGAATCTATCTTCCGCATTTTCTCTAATAGCACATGTATTAATAATTAAGACATCAGCATTTTCTTTAGGCCCATTAGTAAAACCCATTTGTTCAAGGATACCACTCATTACTTCACTATCAGCTTCATTACCTTGACAGCCAAAAGTAATGACATTATATATTTTACCATTACCTATATTTTTATATTTATCATCTAAGCTATACTCTATTTCTAGAGTATTACCATTAGTTCTTTTTCTTGCTAATTTTAAATCAGGTCTGTTATAATCCATTTAAATCATTCCCTTCTTTATTATTATAACATAATAATTAAAGAAAACACCACTAAATTGTGGTGTTTAACTTTCTTTTATATTAATTCTTGTGATTTTCTTTAAATCAAAATCAATAATAACTCCATTTAATTGCATTCTACCAGTTTGTAAAACTAATCTTGATGGTCTACCATCTAAGAATCTATTGATAATTAAATCTCTATTAGCACCTATTACGCCATCAAGTGGACCTGTCATACCTACATCCGTTATATAAAATGTACCATGCTCTAGAATTGTTTCATCACATGTAGGTACATGTGTATGAGTTCCTAGTATAGCTCCATTAATTCCATCTAAATAAAAACCAAGTGCCTTCTTTTCACTTGTAGCTTCAGCATGGAAATCGATTATATAATAATCTGATTTAATTTCATCAATTATCTTTTTACCTGTTTTAAATGGACAATCAAGTGGTAAATTCATATAAACTCTACCAAGTAAATTAATTACAGTAATTGTTTCATTATTGTATTTTATTGTTAGATATCCTTTATCATAATAGGTTGGAAAGTTTGCGGGAACAATGACATTGGCATTTTCTTCAAGTAGTTTATCTATTTCTTTATTACTAAATGCATGATTACCCATGGTAATAGCATTTACACCCATCTTCATAAAATCTTTGTAGATTTTTGATGTAATACCTTTACCTTCAGCAGCATTTTCACCATTAACAATAACGATGTTAACTTTATATTGTTTTTTTATGGCTTCAATGTTACTAGCTAAAAACTTAACACCATCTTCACCATTTACATCACCAATAAATAGTAATTTCATACAACAACCTCCTTAGAGATAAAAAGAGCCATAAGGCTCTTGTTATTTAGCAATATCTACTGCTCTTGTTTCTCTAACTACAGTTACTTTGATAGTACCTGGATAGCTTAGATTCTTTTCGATTTCTTCTTTTATTTCTCTTGCAACCTTGAATGTTGATAAGTCATCAACTTCATCAGGTTTAACGATAACTCTAATTTCTCTACCTGCTTGAATAGCATAAGTTGAAGCAACACCCTTAACATTATTAGAAATTTGTTCTAGTTGTTCTAGACGCTTAATGTAGTTTTCAAGTGATTCACTTCTAGCACCAGGTCTAGCAGCACTTAAGGCATCAGCGGCAGCGACTAATACAGCAATAATCGATTCTGGTTCTTTATCACCATGGTGTGATTCGATAGCATCAATTACTTCTTTTGGTTCATGATATTTCTTAGCTAGGTTTGCACCTATTTCAACGTGAGATCCTTCAACCTCATGATCTACAGCCTTACCAATATCATGTAATAAACCAGCACGTCTAGCTAAAACTTCATTTTCACCAATTTCAGCAGCTAGCTTCGCAGCTAGGAATGCTGTTTCAATAGAGTGGCTTAAAACGTTTTGTCCAAAGCTAGTTCTATAATATAGTCTACCTAATAATTTTACTAAATCAGGATGAACTCTACCAATATTTGCTGTAAATACAGCTTCTTCACCCTTTTCTCTCATGAAAGATTCAACTTCTAATCTTGATCTTTCAACGATTTCTTCGATTCTACCTGGGTGAATTCTACCATCAGAAACTAGTGTTTCTAGGGCTTTTCTAGCAATTTCCCTTCTAACAGGGTCAAAGCCTGAAAGTACTACAGCTTCAGGTGTATCATCAACAATTAAATCAACACCAGTTAAAGCTTCGATAGTACGAATATTTCTACCTTCTCTACCAATTATTCTACCCTTCATTTCATCACTAGGTAATCCAACAACTGATACAGTCTTTTCACTAGTAGTATCACTAGCGAATTTTTGAATTGCTAAAGCAAGCATGTTTTTAGCACGAGACTCAACATCGATCTTTGCTTTTTCTTCTTCATCACGGATATAAAGCGCAATTTCATTACTCATATCCTCTCTAACCTTACTCATAATCATTTCTTTTGCATCTTCAACAGATACATTAGAAATTTCAATCAACTTTGCTTCTTGTTTTTTTAGCACATCATCGATCTTACTCTTTAATTCTTCAATTTCATTTTTCTTTTCATCAAGTCTATTTTCTTTGCTGTTAAGTAATTCTTCACGTTTATCTAGGTTAGATACACGGTTATTAATTTGAGTTTCTCTTTGATTTAATTTATTCTCAACTTCAGTAACCTCAAGTTTTCTAGCCTTGATTTCCTTTTCAGCTTCTTTTCTCAATGAAAAAATCTCTTGTTTAGCTTCTAACACCATTTCTTTTTTGGCTTTGTCGCCCTCTTTTTTGGCATTATCTACTAAATTTTTACATTCTTCTTCAGTCTTCTTTAGCGATCCTTCTCTTTGTTTAACTCTAAAGAAATAACCTCCGATTAATCCTGAAACTGCTCCGAATAAAAGACAACTGATTGCGCTAATAACAACAACAATAGTTGTGTCCATTGCATAAATCATCTTATTATTCCTCCGTTTATTAATTTGTGAGCCTTAAAAAATGGCTTTATTTCCACATATATCACTAATTTTAAGTGACATAAGATAAATCTCACATATTTATTATATATTAAAAAATAAGTTAAGTCAATGTTTCGTAAGCCATTTTTGAAAGCATTTTTATAACTAAATAAGAAAAAAAGCGAAAAAGCTATTTGTACTTTTTCGCATATCCTTTTTTATTGATTTGTCTACTTCTAGCTATTGCTAAATCATTATCATCTACATTATCAGTTATAGTAGATCCAGCAGCTATAAAGGCATTATCTTTAATCTCTATTGGAGCAATTAAATTACTATTGCATCCAACAAATACATTATTACCAATTACAGTTTTACTCTTCTTCTTACCATCATAATTAACAGTAATAGAACCACAACCGATATTGACATTGTTACCTATTTCGCTATCTCCTAAATAAGATAAGTGACTAGCTTTTGTTGTTGTTCCTAAAATAGAATTCTTAACCTCAACAAAGTTACCTATTCTATTACCTTCTCCAATAATCGCATTCATTCTAATATGGGCAAATGGACCAACAGTTGCTCCCTTACCAATTCTTGAATCATAAACTACAGAATGCTTAACCTTAGCATTTTCTAAAACATTCGCATTATGTAATTCAGAGTTTGGACCAATAATTGCTCCTTTTTTGATAATAGTATTACCACTAATAAATGATCCTTGTAAAATAGTTACACCATCTTCTATAACAACATCAGGATAAATAGTTACAGATTCAGGATTAATAATATTTACACCATTAAGCATATGTTTTTTTAGAATGTTTCTTCTAACCATATCTTCTACTCTACTTAAGGCATATAAATCATTTATGCCATATAAGATATCATTATCATCTAGGATAATGGATGCTATATCGGTAGTAAATTTTAATAAGTCAGTTAGATAATATTCTTTTTTGAAGTTATTATTATCTATTTTATGAATAGCTTCCTTTAAGAACTTATTATCAACAACCATTATGCCTGTATTAACTTCTTTAATAAGCTTCTCATCTTCATAAGCATCTTTTTCTTCAGCAATTCTAACTATCTTACCGTTTTCTCTAATGATTCTACCATATCCAGTGGGATTATCTAAAAAAGTTGTTAGAATAGTTATATCTTTTTTTAAAGCCAATTCTGTTTCTATTAAAGAATTAATTTTTTCATAATTAATTAGTGGTGTATCACCTGGAATTATTAAAGTGATACCATCATCTAAATAATTAAGGGCTGCTTTTACAGCATCCGCAGTTCCAAGTTGGTTTTCTTGTGTTGCAAATACACAGTTATTTTTAAGTAAATCATAAAACACTTCTTTTTTATAACCAACAACTACTATTCTTTTTTCAACCTTAGTTTTATCTAGGGCATCCATTATATAATTAATCATTGGCTTTTCTAAAATAGGAAAGGCACACTTTGGTAAGTCGGTTTTCATTCTTGTACCTTTACCAGCTGCTAAAACAATGGCATTAATCATTTTATTTCACTCCCTCATTTATTAATGATACTAAATTATTTAAACATTCTTCCATAACAGACTCATCTTTATGTATTACTGTTACTCTTATTAAATCTTCAGTACCACTTGCTCTTAAGATAATTTTACCATATTTATCAAATGATTTTTCATATTTTTTTACAGTATCTACTATATTAGGATTATTTATAATATTTTTATCACTAACTTTTAGATTAACCATCTTATATGGATACATCTCTATATCCTTTGTTAAATCATATAGTGATTTATTTTCTTCAGATAAAATAGTAAGTAAAATAATCGCATTAAGCATTCCATCCCCTGTAATAGTATATGGAGTAATAATATGCCCTGAGTTTTCGCCACCTAGAGAATACCCACTCTTTTTCATTTCATCTAAGACATTTTGATCTCCTACACTTGTTAATACGCTATTAATACCTATTTCACTTAAAGAATTAATTACACCTAAATTACTCATTACTGTTAAAACAACAGTATCTTTTTTTAACATATCATGCTTTTTAAAGAATTTTGTAAATAAGTATATTAATTTATCACCATCAACTATATTTTTCTTATCATCAACAACTATTATCCTATCAGCATCACCATCAAAGGCTATACCTAAATCATAGCCATCCATATTGTTAATTAAGTTTTCAGGATGTGTTGCTCCACAATTTTCATTAATGTTTTTACCATTTGGTTCATTTGAAATATACTTTACTTTAGCCATTTTATCAAAAATATGAACATAGTTACTTGAAGCACCATTAGCACTATCAATAACTATTTTTAAATTAGTTCTAAGTATATTTTTAGATAAAAAATCTAAATAAGTTGTTTCTTCAACCTTTAATATACCATTAATTTTATGAGAAAAATCAAGTATACCATCAATATAATCTTCAATGATTTTTTTATCAATATCATCAATTTTATAACCCAATTTAACTATTTTAATTCCATTATCTTTATATGGGTTATGACTAGCTGTAATCATTACACCTATTGATTTTCTAAAATAGCTTTCTAAAATTAAACCAGGGGTAGGAACAACATTTAGGTTAATAACCTCTAAGCCCACACTTAAAGCTCCTTCAATAAGCTTATTAGATAAATCAACTGATGATTCTCTTGTATCATAGCCTATAACTACTTTATTTAAATTTAATAAGGATAGTGATCTACCTACCTTATAAGCTAAATCAAGTGTTAGCTTAGTATAGGCTTCTCCTCTAATTCCATCTGTGCCAAAATATTTCATTTTATAACCTCCAATAATGTTTTCACTCTTAAAACATTAAAATCAAGTTCTTCATCATTATTAATTAAATAGATATTCTTAATTCCTGCATTATATGCGGCTATAGCATCAGTAATTTTATCGCCTACCATAATAGAATTTTCTAAATCTATATTATATTTATCTTTAGCATCAAAAAACATTTTAGGTTTAGGTTTCCTACATTCACAGTTAGAGTTTGGATCATGTGGACAATAGAATACATCTAAAATATCAACGCCATGTTTTTTAAATTCTTCTAGCATGTAATTATTAACTTTTAAAAAATCGTCTAATGTATAAAGATTTAAGCCTATTCCTGTTTGGTTTGTAACAACAATAACCTTATAGTTTTTACTAATATAATATTTGCATAACTCAAAAATACCATCAATAAAAACAAAATCTTCAATTCTTGATACATGGCCATGATCTATATTTATTACGCCATCTCTATCCAAAAATAAAACCTTCATATACTTCACCTATAGAAAAAAGGTGTTATTTAACACCTAATTTTTCTCTTATCATATTTTCAATTTCATCACTAACAGTCGGATTGTTTTCAAGATATTTTACGGTATTATCTCTACCTTGTCCAATTTTTTCTCCATTATAGCTAAACCAAGCACCAGCTTTAGTTATAATATTGTATTCAGTAGCGATATCACAAATTTCACCATATTTATTTAAGCCTTTACCAAATATAATATCTACTGAAGCACTCTTAAATGGAGATGCGACTTTATTCTTAACAATCTTTAGATTAGTTTTAGCTCCAATTACATCAGAGCCATTTTTGATCCAGTCCCCTTTTCTAACATCAATTCTAACTGATGCATAGAATTTTAAGGCTCTACCACCTGTAGTAGTTTCTGGATTACCAAACATAATACCTACTTTTTCTCTTAATTGGTTAATAAATATTACCAAAGTATTAGTTTGACTAATTGCACCACTCATCATACGCATAGCTTGACTCATAAGTCTAGCTTGTAAACCAACATGTGAATCACCCATATCGCCATTAATTTCAGCTTCTGGAACTAAGGCAGCAACAGAGTCAATAACAATGATATCTACAGCACCTGATTTAACTAAAGCAGTAGCTATATTTAAACCTTGTTCACCTGTATCAGGTTGTGAAATAAGTAAATCTTCAATATTTACACCAATATTTTTAGCATAATTTGGATCTAGGGCATGCTCAGCATCAATAAATGCGGCAGTACCGCCAGATTTTTGAACTGATGCAATAGCTGTTAGAGCAATAGTTGTTTTACCTGATGATTCAGGTCCAAATATTTCAATAATTCTACCCTTAGGATATCCACCAATACCTAGTGCAGCATCAAGAGATATTGATCCACTAGGAATAGCTTCTACACCACTTACTTGGTCTTCACCAAGTGTCATGATAGCTCCTTTTCCAAATTGTTTTTCTATTTGTTTTATCGCTTCTTTTAAAGCTTCTTCTCTTTTTTCCATTTCCTCACTCCTCAAGGTTAATATAACATTTATTTAAAAATATACCTAATAAAATAGTTAAAAATACCTTTATTTTTCAAAAACGAATAATTTATACTAAATTAAGCGCATTAATAATATTATTTTTATAAAAAAAACCAAATATTATCTTACATACTCTCAAAAATATACTTTTTTCCTTTAATAATGTAGTCTATACCTGAAATTACTGTTAAAATTGTGGCAATATAAATTAATACTTGACCTACATAAATTAATGAATCATGTAATCCACATAAGAATAAAACAATAATAGCAATCATTGTTACTACTGTTTTAAGCTTACCAGCCATACCAGCAGCAATTGCTTCTCCATTAACAGCAGCAACCATTCTTATACCTGAAACCATAAATTCTCTAATTAAGATAATTAAGAATACCCATACAGGAAGTAATAATCCTTTTGGTAGTAATCCTCCAGGAAGGAATCCTTTAGTACTTGAAGCCATAATAATAGTCATTGCAGCAAATACTAATATTTTATCTGCTAAAGGATCTGCAAATTTTCCAAAGCTTGTGACCATATTGCATTTTCTAGCAATCTTTCCATCTAATAGGTCAGTTAATGATGCAATCGCAAATATTAATAATTCAATAAAACATAACCAGTTTAAACCAAATGTTTTACCATCTATATCATAACTGAACATATAATGTCTTCCAAGCCAAGGTATATAATAAACAATTACCATAATTGGAACTATTAAGATTCTAAACATAGTTAATTTGTTAGGTAAATTCATAAAAACACCCCACCAACAATATGATTATATCATATTTAAAATAATA
>JAILIR010000011.1 GCA_024695185.1 bacterium
AATAATGTATACTATAAATGCGACAGCAATGAGTTTATAAAAATTATAATGAAAGGGATATGCGCTGACATATCCCTTTCGAATTATAAGCGGTAATTAATTTGATAGATTGATTATTATTTTTAAATGTTGTATAATATAGATGCGAAAGCAATGATTGTTTAGAAAAAAATGAAAGGGATATGCGGCTAACATATCCCTTTTGCATTTGGTGTGGCAATGATTGTTTAGAATTTTTAATTATTAACGCTTATTATTAAGCATCATAGCAATAGTAACAAGCACTATTACTAGGAATACGATGTATTCCATAATTACCTCCTAATTAAAAGTCATTGCCACCTTTAACAAGTATTTCATTGCTACCTCCTGCAGTATATTTCTATACAACTTATATTTTATCACAAAATAATGGCTTTGTTAAGCCTTTTTTATTTGATAAAATTTTGATTTCTAAGCGTGTTTAAGAACATATTTTTTTCATTTTTTATCAATTTTTTTGTCCTAAAAGTATGAGAGTTTTTTTCTTATATTTTTAATAAAATATTCTATTAAAATCATAATTGTGATATAATAACTTGTTGGAAGGTGATTTATATGACAAAAATAGATGTATTTTCAGGATTCTTAGGCGCTGGAAAAACAACATTAATTAAAAGACTTATAAATTCATATAAAGGAGAAAAAGTAGTCCTAATCGAAAATGAATTTGGAGAGATTGGTGTTGACTCTAGTTTCTTAAAGGATGCTGGATTTGAAATAAAGGAAATTAACTCAGGATGTATTTGTTGTACATTAGTTGGTGATTTCACAAAAGCTTTAAAAGAAGTAATAGATCAATATAATCCTGATAGAGTAATTATTGAACCATCAGGAGTTGGGAAACTATCTGATATTAAGCGTATTATTGAAAAAGCAGGATTAATTCCTAATATGCTTGTTACAGTAGTTGATGCATCTAAAGGTAAGCTATATATGCGTAACTTTGGTGAATTCTTTAATGACCAAGTTAAAGAAGCAACAACTATCCTAATTTCAAAAGTAGATAGAACTCCAGAAGCTAAGGTTTTAGAGCTTGCTGATTTAATTAGAGAAAAGAATCCAAATGCTAACATTATAACTACACCTATTGCTGAACTTGAAACAAAGAAATTAATTGAAATATTTGAAAAAGATAAATCAATGTTAAATGAACTTATAGAACAACTACATCATGAACATGACGATGATGACGACGACGATGATGAATGCGAATGCCATGAACATCATCATCACCATGAAGAGGGTGAAGAATGTCATTGCCATGAACACGAGCATGAACATGAACACCACCATCATGATGGAGAAGAGTGCCACTGTCATGACCATGAACATCATCACCATGATCACCATGCTGATGAAATCTTTGATAACTGGGGCATTGAAACAGCTCAAGCTGTATCAAAAAAAGAACTTGAAATATTCTTAGATAAGCTAGCTAATGATGATACACTAGGCATCATACTACGTGCAAAGGGTATCTTAAGAGCTAGTGATGATACAAATTGGTATTATTTTGATTTAGTAGATGACACATATGAAATTCGTTTAGGTAAGCCAGATTACACTGGTAGACTATGTGTTATAGGTGCAAATATTGATAAACAAAAGATTAGCAATCTATTTTTAAAGAAGTAATATGAAACAAATACCTTTATTTATCATAAATGGTATGCTTGATAGTGGAAAAACATCATTTATTTCTACGATAATTCATCAAGATGGATTCTATAAGAAAGGTACTACCTTACTTATCACTCTTGAAGAAGGAGAAGTAGAATATGATAGTTTAAAATTACTTGATGATTTTAATACAACTGTTTTATCACTTGATGATACTACCGTTTTACCAAAAGAAAAGTTAGATAACCTAATTAAGATGCACCGCTTTGATAGAGTTATTATTGAAAATAATGCCATGAGTGAAAATGTGTTAGAACTACCTGAATGTTTAATAGTATCCCAAATCATAACATTAATTGATTGTACTACCTTTGAAACATACTATCAAAATATGAGAGTTAAGATGGCTGATATCATTAGACCAGCTAATCTTATCTTATTTAATAGAATAGATGGATATGAAGATAAGCTTTTAAGTTATAAGAGAAGCTTAATGCTATTAAATAATGAAGCTGATTATGTATTCCAAAATACTAATGGTGAAGTAATTGATACTTTAGCCGATGAGCTTCCATATGATTTAAATAGTGATATTATTAAAATAGGAGATAAAGATTATGGAGTATTCTTTATCGATTCATATGACCAAAAAGATAGATATGAAGACAAGAAAGTCAATTTGGATTGTGTATGCTATATGCAAGCTGATGGCACTGTTGTTGTTGGAAGACTCGCAATGACATGCTGCGAAAATGACATACAATTACTTGGTTTCTTTACTGATATAAAAGAATCATTTAAAGCAAATGAATGGATTAATTTAACTGCTATTATTAAATATGAAAATATAGAAGATGAAGAAGAACCAGTTTTAAAAGTAATTGAATATAAGAAAATTGAACAAATAAAAGATCCAGTGGTTACTTTATAGTAATCACTTTTTCTTGTTTTGTTGACACATCTCTTCATGTGATTTTGATTTAGGTATTATTATGGTTGTTAGTGTGCTCCACGGAATTTGGGTTACAGGTTGTAACCTAATTTCATCTAATGAGAATTCGTGTGCCAATTGCGACATTTTTTTTAACTGTTCATAACTATAGCCACTACCATATTCTTTTAGATCTTCTGATAGTTTTTGAATATACTTACTACCCCATATTTTTCTTTGTTAATAATAGTTCCAATTTCATAATAAGTCATAATCATCGCACTATTTACGATAACCATTGCCTTATTTTGATTGGTTCTAATTGTCTCTTTAATTTTACTTAAATCTGCTAAATAATCCTTATTTATTAGTTCGTTCATTTTATCACCTCTACCCTATATATACGATTGAGATGCCAAATTCTTTGAAAAAAATAATAAAAAAAAGGAAAATAATTGAAAAGAATTAACCTAATATTTTTTATATTTTCATTAGATTTGGATTATGGCTTACTAACTAACAAATATTAATTTTTGGTTAATAATCTCTTTTTCATTTTTTTTACAAAAGTTAATAATTTGTTAAGAAAGTTTACAAAAAACTCTTGAATATTTACCTCCATATATAATATAATTATATTGGATTTTCATATAAAGGAGGAAAAGATATGAGAAAAAGGACTTCGGTCGCTTTCTTAGCGTTGATGGGTCTTTTACTTTTTGGATGTGGTAAGAAAACATCTGAGGATAAACCTACCACAACTAAAAAGACTACGCCAACAACCCAAACAACAGCTAAGCCAACGACTTCGAAAAAACAAGTCAAAAAGTTTACTGTCAGTGTTGTAAACAGTATTCAAAATGCTGGTACAGTTTCCGGAACAGGAGAAGTTGAAGAAGGAAAGAGTACTACATTAAAAGCTGTTGCTGCTGATGGTTATACATTCTTAGGCTATTATGATGGTGAAACTCTTGTTTCTGATAAAGCAGAATACACTATCACAGTAACTAAAGATGTAACTTTAACTGCTAAATGGATGGCTAAGACTTATACTCTAGCTATTAGAACATTTAGTAACGTAGATCCTACTGATATTGTTGAGTTTGA
>JAILIR010000093.1 GCA_024695185.1 bacterium
TAATGATAGTATTTAAACTAACATTTAAATGTTTAGCAAGTACTCTTTTAGATGGTAGTTTTTCGTCTTTAGATAATTCGCCTTTTAGAATATCATCTTTTATATGCTCATATATATCTATATACATTTTATTTGATTTAGAAATAGGAAATGTATAATTATTCATCTGGTACCTCCAAAAATATTTAAACTGGTTATTTATATAGGACCAGTTCCTTGATATCATTATAGTTGTAAAAAATAAAAAAAGCAAGGTGATAATATGACAAAAGAGAAAAAAGCACTAATAAAAATCATACTAACAGCATTATTTGCGGCCCTATGCTTTATAGGAGTGTTAATTAGAATACCACTACCTACAGGAGCATTCGTTCATCTAGGTAATATGATCTGTATTCTTGCGGCTCTACTACTTGGTGGAATATATGGTGGTGTTGCTGGAAGCCTTGGAATGGGTTTATTTGATTTAACTCATGGATATCTAGGCGCGGGCTTACTTAGAACATTTATACTTAAGTTTTTAATGGGTTTAGTAGCTGGTTTAGTATTTAAATTAATATTAAAGAAAAAGCTTAATGTTAAAAAGCTTACAATCATATTTGTAATACTTTTAGGCTTAGCCTTTATAGCATCAGTTACTCTATCAGTTATAAGTTATAATAATGGCTTTGTTATCACATATACTAAAAATGGTGAAGAAGTTACAAAGACCGTTATTATCAAGTGGATTATACCTCTATTCATAGGTGTAATGTTTACCTTAGGATTAATTGATTTATTCTTAGAAAAGAAGCTAGGCAAGGTTGCTGGTGCTGCCTTAATAGCAGCTACATGTCGTGTAGTATTAAATACACTTGGTGAAGTATATTTAAAAGCTCTATTATATTACTGGATTAATACAAGTTATGCAAGCTTTAATGATGCATATTTATATGCTGTAGCTGAACTTCCAGCAACAATTATAACTAGTGTATTAACCGTTTCAATAATAGGATTTATTTACTGGCCAATTCATAAAGCAACTAAAGACTTTAATCCAATAGATTATGCAAGTCAATTTTTAGATGAAGAAAAGGATGAAGAAACAATAGACGATGAAGAAACTACAATAGATAATGAAAAAGATGCTGAAATCTAATCAGCATCTTTTTTAATCTTTTCTAAGTTCGTTATCAAACAAATCTATTTCATTGTTTTCTATCATTTCATTAACAACACTAGCAATTTTAGGATCAAATTGTCCACCAGAACATTCTTTAAGTTCTTTTAATATTTCTTCTTTTGTAAGTCTATCTCTATAGCATCTATCACTACTCATAGCATCTAAGGCATCCGCTACACATATAATTCTAGCACATAAAGGAATGTCTTCACCCTTTAAACCACTAGGATAACCATTTCCATCATAACGCTCATGATGATACATTGCCCCATCTTTTATACCTTCAATAGCTGTAAAGTTTTGAAGTGCTCTACCACCATTAGTAGTATGAGTTTTCATAATATTATATTCTTCATCAGTTAATTTATCAGGTTTACCTAAAATATCATCATCAATTAATAATTTACCACAATCATGCATC
The DNA here is from genome assembly GCA_024695185.1 of bacterium. Taxonomy (GTDB): domain Bacteria; phylum Bacillota_I; class Bacilli_A; order Acholeplasmatales; family JAEDCM01; genus RGIG10196. The sequence continues at coordinate 1,584 of JAILIR010000093.1, forward strand.
AAAGCTATATATGCTATATTTCTTACAAAATCATCATCTAAACCTAGTTTTCTAGCGATTTTCACTGAATAATAAGATACTCTAGCTGAATGGTCCTTTGTATAAGGGTCCTTAACGTCAATTAAGCTACCAAAAGTATTCATGGCTTGACTTATTAAGTTATATGTATGATCTTTGAACTTTTCAAAGTTCTTTTCTTTTGTTCTAAATACTAAATAAGCTATAAAGAATGCAACCCATACAAATGATAAGAATAATAATATCCAGAAAAAAGCATATGATTGTGGAGCTCTATAGTTTCTACCAACTAATTCATAACTTATAGTATTAAAATCATCTTCTGAAATATTTCTAGTCATGACAATCATAAAACCAAATTTATTTGATTCACCACTTGTAATTGTCTCTATTTTTAAACCTTCATTAAGCATTGGATATATTTCAATTCTTTGAGCTTCAACAACCATTTTATCTTTATCAATATTCCATACATCAGGTATATCTTTAATCTTAAAATTTTCTTTACTAAAAGTTACAGTCAATTCCCAATCTTTTAAAGATGTTTTAGAACTAACATCAATAGAAAAATCGAATTGTTGCTTCCATTGATTAGGTGCTTCTTCCCATATTTTATCTTTAGGCAAAGCTAACTTTACAGCAAAACTACTTTTATTTTCTTCATCATTAATTATACCCTTAAAAGTACTTCTTGAATTGTTTTTGACTAGCACCATCGTAAAAAAAGTAATCATTGCTAGTATCAAAGCTGAAAAAGAAACTATTAAATTAACTAATCCAGGACGTTTTATTTTTCTCATAAGCTCCTCCATAATGATAAGGTATTCTAACATGTAAATGTTAAAATAGTGTTAATAACTAATATATTTTTATACTATTATATATACAAATATGCTATAATAATTTCAAGAGTGTTTTTAAAAAAGAGGTGATCCTTTTAATGAAAAAACGAAAAAAAATTTTTAATAAATATCATATTATAATATTTTGCTCTATTGTCATATTCTACCTGTTACTAGTTATAGGCTGCTATATAGCCTTAAGGGCTAATGGTGAAGAGTATTCTTTTTTAGATGTATTACTTATTAACATTTTAACTACAAGTGGTAATGACTATGAATTTATTAGAACTCCTGGTGCAAGATTAATAGGTGTAATTGTATTATTACTAAGCATGTTCATTATGTCTATGGTTACAGGTTATATATCTTCACTATGGGTAGATAGAAAATTAAACTCTAAAAGGGGGCTTAAGAAAATGCAAAATCTAAGAAAACACATTATAATATGCGGATGGAAAAATGATATAAAATCTCTTATTTCAGACATTTTAAGGAAAAATAAGAATCTACCAATTGATCAAATTGTATTAGTTACTAATGAAGACATAGATAAGATTCAAGCACTTAGGGATGACCCAGATTTAAAGGGTTTAAACATTTTAAAAGGAGACTACACTTTAGAACAAACTTTAAATAATGTTAGTGCTAAATATGCATCGAAGGTATTAATTATTGGTGAAAACCAAGAAAACTTAGATGCTGAGCTTGTTGACTCAAGAGTGTTTGTTGCAGCTTTAATGTTTAGAAATATGAACTCTAGATGTCATATATGCGCTGAAATTAAAACAGAAAGATATAAGAATTATCTAGAAGCACAAAATTGTGCTGAAGTTATTTATACTGATGAATATGCTAGATATATTTTATCAACTTCTACTAACTATAGTGGAATATCAAAAGTATTATCAAGCTTCCTAGATAATGGTGATGGTAAATCAGTTCAAATTGAAAAGATCCCTGATAAGTGGGTAGGAAAACAATATATTGATTTGTTTAATTACTATAAACAAGAAAAAAATATTTTAGTAATTGGTATACTTGAAAATATGGGTGTAGAAAAAGAATTAAAGCATGAAATTCTTGCCGAAGCTCAAAAATCAACTAATTATGGTGAAATAATTCAAAAAATGCGTACAGTTAAAACTTTAGAAACAAATCATCCTCTTCTAAATCCAAATGATGATTACATCCTAGAAAAGAATATGGGTGTAATATTCATTGGTAAAGAAGTCTAAGGAGGTATAAGTTATGAATATAATTGATGAATTAAAAAACTTTCCTCTATTAAAGAATTTAAAGGATGATGATTTAGAAGCTTTAGCTACTTATGTTAAAGAAGAAACATTTAATGAAAATGATGACATCATTAAAGAAGGGGAAATAGGCGATACACTATACCTATTAATTGATGGAAAGGTTGATGTTATTAAAACAACAATCTATGATGATGAATTCATTTGTGCATCGCTTGATAGCTCTATGCACTGCCTATTTGGTGAAATGGCTGTAATAGATAATGATAAGCGTAGTGCCACAATTAAAGCAAAAACTAAATGTATGACACTATCGCTAAACAGAGATTCATTTACTGATTTCTGTAATAAGCATCCTTATGCAGGAATAGAGTTATTAAAATTAATGAATACCAATATTGTTAGAAACTTAAGAATAGAAAATGATAATTTAAAGCTTGTATATCAAGCACTAATTGAGGAAATAGAAAACGATTAGGAGTAAGTTAAAATGTTTAAGGTTGATGAGTTATTACTATTAGAAAATATTACGTATTTTCCCGATTCAGAGCCATTTGTATCTGTTTTACATGCAGATGGATTAACTGTTAGGGAGTTTATAAACAATATCGATAAAGAAGCTATTATTGATGAAAAAGATTATGCTAGCTATATGACTGGATTTGACTTTAAAAACTTAATGCTAGCAATCAAAAAGAATAGAGAATTACTTAACTGTATTATTATGGAACCACACTTTGACGCTGCTTATGGTGGTGGTGGAGGCGTATCATGTGTTTTTGTTAATCCTAACACAACTGAAGCTATTGTTGCCTTCCGTGGTACTGCTTTAAATGAATGGCAAGATGATTTTGTTGGAGCAAATCAAGTAGATTCCTTACAACAAATCAATGCCTTAGAATGGTATAAGATGGTTTATACAAAACTACACTTAGAAAACTATCAAGTAACTGTTATAGGACATTCTAAGGGTGGTAATAAAGCTAAATATATTACTGTCTTAAATAATACCGTTACTAGATGTGTCTCTTTTGATGGTCAAGGTTTTTCCGATAAATTTATTGAAAACTATAAAAAAGAAATCCTAGAAAAACAAAAAATAATCGAAAACCATAATGTTGATTTTGATTATGTAAATATCCTACTTAATGATATCGGTAGAAAAACATATTATATAGGCTTTGACTATGGTAGAGGAGGATTTGCGGAAAGTCATTGTCCAAATACTTACTTTAACTTTAAAGAGAATGGACAATATACATTAGAAGTTAATCCTAATGGTCAAAGAGTAGAGATGCAAGAATTAGATCACTTTATTAATAGCTTAATAAGATCTAATATAAGCGAGAAAGAAAAAACAGAAACTACTGAGCTTGTAGGTGCCTTAGTAGGTAAAGCATTCGCTATTGGTGGTGGCGAAAATACTACTAATGAATACATCAACTTCTTCTGCGATACAGCAGGAGATGAAAAGTATGTAGATAATGCTGCTTTCTTACTAACATTTTGTATTAAGTATGCTAAACAAAATAAAGATTTCTTAGGAGCAATTAAAACAATACTAACACACTTTAAGGCTGATGGTATTTTAAAGGTTGTTTGTATGTTTGAAGATTTAGTTAATTCTAAGAAATTAAATAGACTAATTAACTTATCAAACTTCTAAAGTTATATCAGTACGCTCTAAAGTATACTTATATG
>JAILIR010000036.1 GCA_024695185.1 bacterium
TGTCTTATTTAAGGCTTTTTTCATTTGATTAATTGTATACAATTGATATCCAGCATTAGCTACTAAGCTTCTACCTGGTTCAATTGATAATTCACTAATTGAAATACCTGTTTTCTTAATTTCAGCATCTACTTTATTAATTAAAATATTTGAGAATTCTTTTAAAGTAATAGGCTTATCAGCTTCTGTGTATTTAACTCCACATCCACCACCTAAACATAAGTATTCAATCTTTCTATTAGTTTTCTTCATTAACTCAAATAACTTTTCAATAGTTAGTTCAAAGCCCTTCATATCAAAAATTTGACTACCAATATGAGTTGAGAATCCCATAAACTTCATATTAGGTGTAGCATCAATTAATTTAATTGAATCAAATATATCTTCATTTTCAATATAGTATCCAAATTTAGAATCTGGATGAGCTGTGATGATATATTCATGAGTATGTGCAGACACACCTACATTAATTCTAAGCATTATATTTATTTCATATTTAATGTTTGGAGTTTTTTTAGCCCACATTTTTAACTCATCAAAGTTATCAACGATTATATTTTTAACTTTATAATCAATTGCCATATCCATTTCAGCTTCACTCTTGTTGTTTCCATGGAAATGAATATTATTTGGATCTATTTTTTCTTTAATAACTCCATATAATTCACCACCACTAACAACATCTACACCAATATTGTTTTCTTTAACTAATTTATACATATATAAACTAGAGAAAGCTTTTGATGCATATATGATTTTTGTCTCATATAAACTTGATTTAAAGTTATCTTTGTATTCATTAATATTTTGTTTTATTTGTGCCTCATCATAAATATATAATGGAGTACCATATTTTTCTTTTAATTCGCTTACTTCCACATTTCCAATTTTAAACACATTAATACCTTCTTTCTTTTTTATAAATTAAAAAATGCGCTAAGTATAAGCGCATAATAATTAACAATTATAATTAATAGTTATAGCGCCTCTACTATATAAGTAGGAGTGTTATAGGTATTTCCTATAACCCCACGAATTTATTATGCCTAATAAACCGTTCGGCGATGATTACCTTTCATACGTTTCATCGAATGCCTTCTCCGCGTATTACTATGACGCACCGCTTCCTCTATACATTATGTATTATAACATATTTATTTTTTTTGTAAATACTACTTTTGCTTTTTTGATTGTGATTTATAGCATATTCTCATACTTGTTCTATGAGGTAATATTCTCATAAATCTAGTAGCCCATCTAACACTCCATTTAGGGGTAGCAAATTTCTTTTTCTTAAACATTCTTTTAATCGCATAGCTAGCGCATTTATCAGCAGCAACACCTTTAAGAGTAAATGTTACATTTGCTGTATCATTAAAGTTTGTATTAACTGGTCCTGGAGCAAGTATTGTTATACCTACGTTTTTCTTCATTTTCTTTAATTCAAAGCGCAAAGCCTCTGCATAGCTTCTTATATAGTTTTTAGTTGCATAATATGTTGCCATTTTTGGCCCTGGGCAAAATGATGCAATAGATGCAACAGTTAAAATATAAGCATTATCTAGTACTTCAGCATAGTGCTTTAATACCATATGCATTGCTGTAACATTAATGTTTATCATATTATAATCTTCATCATCTGTTACTTCATAAAACATACCAACTTTTCCAAGCCCTGCATTATTAATAACAACTTCTATTTTATAATCTTTTGTTTTATCAAATAGTTCATTGATACTTTCTTTTTTTGATATATCAAGTGGTAGTATTACTACATCTTTATTATATGTTGATTTAATTTCATCACTAAGTTTATTTAATTTATCAATACTTCTAGCAGTAATAATCAAATCATAGCCTTTATTAGCTAATATTTTTGCGCATTCATATCCTATACCACTAGATGCACCAGTTATAAGAGCATACATATTAATCTACCTCCTCATATATTGTTTTAATTTCTACTTGTTTATCTCCAAATTCATAAGCACTATAGACTTCTTTTATAATATCATCATCTATTTTATCCATATGTAGATAACATAATGCATCATTTATATTAACATAATCATTTGTCTTTTTATTAAGTACGATACCTACATTATAATTAATTGAATCTTCCTTTTTTACCCTTCCTGCGCCCATATGCATACTAGCTATACCAAGTTTTAAGGCGTCCATATGTGTAATATAACCTTTCTTCTTTGATTTAACCTCATAAATGTATTTAGATTTAGGGAATAAATTAGTATCAAATATAAGTGAATTATCACCATCTTGAGCTGCGACCATATCCTTTAATTTTTTTAGTGCACTACCATTATTAATGTGCTCTAATATGGCTAAACTAGCCTCTTTCTCACTCTTGTATAGCTTTGCTTTTATAAGTATTTTACTACATAATTTTACTACTACATCAACTAAATCTTTAGGGCCTTTACCCTCAAGTGTTTTAACAGCTTCTATTACTTCTAAGTTATTACCTATAGCTAAGCCAAGTGGCTCATCCATATCAGTAATAATACATGATACGTGCTTACCTGCCTTATTACCTATTTTAACCATAAGTTTGGAAAGCTTTAGTGCATCATCTATTGTCTTCATAAACGCACCTGAACCAACTTTAACATCTAAAACAATAATATCCGCACCACTTGCAAGCTTCTTACTCATTATAGATGAAGCTATTAGAGGTATTGAGTCAACTGTAGCGGTGACATCACGTAATGCATATAATAATTTATCTGCTGGAACTAAGTTTTTAGTTTGACCAATTATAGATAAGCCTATAGTATTTACTTGATTAATAAAGCGTTCATTACTTATATTAATATTAAAGCCAGGTATACTTTCTAACTTATCTAAAGTACCACCAGTATGTCCTAAACCACGTCCACTCATTTTTGCTAGTTTAACGCCAAATGAAGCGATTATTGGTCCTAATACTAAGCTTACTTTATCTCCTACACCACCTGTAGAGTGCTTATCTGCTTTAATTCCATCTATCTTTGATAAATCCATAACTTCTCCACTATGCAACATAGACATAGTTAAGTTAAAAGTCTCATCATCATCAAGTCCGTTCAAAAAAATGGCCATAAGAAGACTAGATACCTGATAATCAGGTACCTCGCCTTTTACATAGCCATTAATAAAATAATCTATTTCTTCTTTTGATAGTTTATAGTTATCTCTTTTCTTAGAAATGATATCTATCATATTCATAAAATCACTCCTCATTTGGTATTACACTATTAATTATATTTCTTACCTTTTCTTCAATTTCAATTGTTGTTAAGTCTTTAAATTCTTCATATTCGATAGGCTTATGGAAAATAACTTTTACCTTTGTTTTTCTAAATGGAGCATTTTTCATTATATTTTGTGTACCAATCATTGATACAGGAACTATAGGACATTGTGCTTTAATTGCTACCTTGTAGCTTCCTGCATGTCCTTCTAACATTTTGTTAGTACTTCTATCTGTTCTAAGTCCTTCTGGGAATATAAACATAGATGTTCCTTTTTTGATATTATTAATAACTTTAATAATAGATTTAGCTCCTTCTTTATCATTGCTTCTATTTAGTGGAACACCATCCATTTGTTTTAAATAACGTGCTCCAAAGAAAGAATCTAATACTTCAATTTTAGCTAAGAATCCTAACTTTAGCTTTCTTAGTGGAACTGATGTATACATAAAGTCTTCATTTGATTTATGATTACCAATAAATAGATATGCTCTATTATAATCAAAGTTTTCTAGTCCTTCTACTTTATAATGCACTCTAGTAATAATCATAAATGTACTACATACACATCTAAAATAAAACATAT
>JAILIR010000038.1 GCA_024695185.1 bacterium
ATATGTTTTAGATGATAATTTGCTTGAAGAAATGTTTAAGTTCTTATCTCATATGTTGTTTAATCCATCATTCGATAAAAAGAATGTTAATGAAGAAAAAAGATTGCTTCTTGATGATTATAACCAAGAATATGAGATAAGAACTTAAACATTTCTTCAAGCAAATTATCATCTAAAACATATCTTGGATTAACACCATCTATAGATGCATCTATATATGTAGTTAAGCCTTCTTTTGCTGATGATATACCAAATGTTGCGCCATAAAGCATATCTAACTTTCTATTAATATCTCTTTTTGTTAAATACTTGGTACTCTTTGATTCCATTACTCTTGATAAAAGTGTTCTATAACTTAAATTAGTTTCATCCACCTTATCACTTAGTACTACATCAATAGTTATTTTTTTAAATTTTTTAGTTTTATAGATGTGTAAAGTTGCTTTATCTAGCGGTATTTTAGTATAACACATAATAAACCTCCTATGAAATATAAAGGTGTAGATATCTACACCAATATATATTATAACACGATTTTTTTACAACAAGCGATAGCTAATGCCCCTGGTCCAATATGACATGATACAGATAGTGATAACGGATCACAAATATCAACATGTCCTATTTCTTCTTCAACCATTTTAATAAATTCATCTGCAGTTCCTTTATCTAAAGTGTATGCAACATATAAATGAACATTTTCAACTCCACCAAATAGTTCATTGACATCTTTTTTCATTTGATCAAGCATACTTCTTTTAGCACCCTTCATACCTCTAACCTTATCAAAAGCATCAAGCTTTTCACCTTTGATTTGAAGTACTGGTTTAATTTTTAGTAGCTTTGCAAAAGTTGCGGCAGCGGCTGTAATTCTTCCACCTCTACGTAAATAATCAATTGAATCAACTGTAATATAAATAGTTGATTCCATTTTTACTTTTTCAAGATAATCTTTTATTTCACTAGCTGAATATCCTTTATCTCTAAGTAACATTGCATCAAGTACTGATTGTTTTTGTGTAACAGATATTCTTTGATTATTAACAACAAATACTTTATTCTTAAATTCTTTTTCTTGTGATAAGAATGTTGCTGTTTCACATGATTTAGATAATCCACTAGACATTGGAATATAAACTATTGCTTCATTTTCTTTTAGTTCTTTTTTCCACATATCCATTAAAGCACCTGCAGAAGGTTGACTAGTTAAGACAACAGCTTTTTCATCAAGTAAATTATAGAATTCTTCTTGACCTAAATTAATATCTTCTAAATAATCTTTTCCATTAATTGTAAATGGCATAGGAACTACAGGTACTCCTAATTTTTTTCCTTCTTCTTGCGTAATACCACTATTACTATCTGTCATAATACATATACTCATAGTGATTCCTCCCCTTCTTGTTTAATAAATTATAACCTTTCAATTAGTTTTAAAGCTATTTGTACAGCATTTGTTGCGGCACCTTTTCTAACTTGGTCACCACAGCACCATAATGTAATACCATTTTCATTAATTAGATCACGTCTAATTCTACCTACATATACTAAATCTTGATCTGATGTAACAATTGGCATTGGATATAACTTATTGTCTACATCATCATATAATTTACAACCATTTTCATTAGCAATAGCCTTTTTAACTACTTCTAAGTCTAATTTTTCTTCAGTAACTAAAGTTACACTAATAGAGTGACTTCTTACTACTGGAACTCTTACACAAGTACAAGTTACATTTAATTCAGGTAAGTGCATAATCTTTCTACCTTCATTTTGCATCTTCATTTCTTCAGTAGTATATCCATTTTCTAAGAATGAACCGATGTGTGGAATAACATTTCCAGCAATTTGATATTGGAAAGTCTTTGGTGTGCAATCATACTTATTAGCAATTACACCAGTTTCATCATAAATCTTGGCTAAATCTTTCATTTCATCCATTAATTCAACTGGTCCAGCAGCACCAGCACCACTTGTTGCTTGGTAAGTTGAAGCAACCATTGCTTTAATCTTAGATAATTTATTAATTGCATTAATAGCAACTAAAGTAATGATAGTTGAACAGTTAGGGTTAGAAATAACACCTTTGTTTTTAAATACATCTTCTGGGTTGATTTCAGGTACTACTAGAGGTACATCAGCTTCCATTCTAAAAGCACTTGAGTTATCAATAAATACAGCACCAGCAGCTACGATGTCATCTTTAAATTCTTTAGCAATAGCATTACTTGCAGCACCAAGTACGATATCTAAGCCTTTGAATGCTTCATGGCAAGCAAGCTTAACTTCTACTTCGCCACCATTAAATGGTATTTTTTTACCTACACTTCTTTCAGAAGCAAGTAATCTTAATTCATTAATAGGAAAATTGTATTCTCCTAAAACCTTTAACATTTCACGTCCAACAGCTCCTGTTGCACCTAAAATACCTACATTAAACTTTTTCATTTTTAATTTCCTCCATTTATTCTACCGCAACTAATCTTACATTTGCTACGATAGGTATACTTTCTATTTTATCTAATAATTCCTTTAAACTTATTTCCATTTGTAATATATCTACTGTCGTAGTTATATATGCATAATTATGGATTGGTGTATCTTGATGAATAGTGACGATATTACCACTATTTTTCGCAATACAATCTAATACAGCTGATAAGCTACCAGGATTATTATCAACTTTAACTGACAAAATGATTTTTTTGCCATAATAATTACTAGGGCTATAAACAAAGTCCTTGTATTTGTAGAATGTAGATCTACTGATATTCATTTTTTTACATGCATCACTAACGCTTATTTTTTCAATTTCAATAAGCTCTTTAGCTATAACAACATCTTCATAGCTTTTAGGTAATACACTTTTATGTACGATAAGATAATCATTCTTCATAAATAGCACCTACATTATCTTCTTCTAGAATTCTAAAATCCCATTTTAAATCATTTAATTCACTATAATCTAGTTCATCTTTAAATATTATTATCATTGTTGAACCTGACCCACTCAAAAATACTGGTAGATTTCTTGTTTTCGCAAACTCTTTAATCTCTTCAGCACCTTGAATTAAAGGTAATCTGTAAGGTTCATGCATTTTATCAGATAATATGTCTTTAATTAGATTTAAATCTCCGCTTAAGAAAGCGTAAGGTAGATTTACTAATCTAGAAGTATTATATACGATATCCTCATAGCTTAATTCATGAGGAAGTCTTCTTCGTGATTCTTTAGTGCTTATTTTTAGTGGTGGAATACACGCTAAAAATCTTAGTTTTTCATTTACGGTATACTTAATTGTTTTTACAATGTTCGTATCTGTAACATAGCTAGCCGTTAGTCCACCATATATTGCTGGTGTGACATTATCAGGGAAGCCTTCAAGATATGTAGCGATTTGTAACATATCTTCTTTTTTCAAAACATCACCTAATAATTTATTAGCTGCCATAACACCAGCTACCACGCATGTAGCACTACTACCTAAACCTCTTGTGTTAGGTACATCACTTTTAACTAGTTTAATTCTTGCTTTTATTTCGTTCTTATGAGCATATTCATATGTTTTCTTCATAGAAATACATATTAAATTATTCTCATTAGCATATTTTTCATCAAAACCTATGAATTCCCATTTATCACTTTTATCAATTTCAAATTCATTATAAATATTTAGTGCTAAGCCTAAAACATCAAAGCCAGGCCCAACATTTGCGCTTGTTGCGGGTACTTTTATTTTCGTAATAAATTCTCCTCTAAATATTTATGAGCTTCATCTATTGTTGATGGATGATTAGTTCTAATATTCTTTCTAATTTCAGTGATAACTTTAGGAATATCTGTATTACTCTTTTTACTTACCATATCAATTAAATCAAATTCATCTAAACTACTATCTAAGTCTAATGCTGAAGAGATAGATTTAATGAATTTATAAGGGCTTGCTGTAGATAGGATTACTGTTTGTGTATTATCTTTAGTAGCATCTACATATTTATCATATACACATTTAGCTACAGCTGTATGTGGATCAATTAAATACTTGTTAGTATCAAATTCCTTTTTGATGGCTTTAAGTGCTTCACTATCACTTGCATAATCAGCATAGAATTCATCATATGTTTCATTTGATTTAAATTCACCCTTAGTCTTTAAATCATCCATATATTGTTTTACCTTATTTTCATCCTTTGATTTGAAATATAATAATCTTTCTAAGTTAGATGAGATTAAAATATCCATTGATGGAGAAATAGTTTTTAAGAATTCACGTTTTCTATCATATAATCCTGTATTAAAGAAATCAGTTAATACCTTATTAATATTTGATGCACAGATTAATTTATTAATAGGTAATCCCATTTCTTTTGCATAGTATCCAGCAAGGATATCACCAAAATTTCCTGTTGGAACACAGAAATTGATTTTATCTCCAAGCTTAATTGATTTATCTTCTACTAATTTAAAATATGAGTAGAAATAATATACTACTTGAGGTACAAGTCTACCAACATTAATAGAGTTAGCACTACTTAAACCCTTAAAGTTTTCTCCGAAAACCTTCTTAACAAATGTTTGGCAATCATCAAAATTACCACTAATAGCAAATGTATGAGCACTGTTTGATTCAAATGATAACATTTGTTGTTCTTGAATTTTTGATACTCCACCATTAGGATAATAAACAATAATATCTATTCCAGGAACACTACTAAAACCACTTAAAGCTGCACTACCAGTGTCACCACTAGTTGCGGTTAAAATAGTCGTCTTTTCAGTTACATTATTTTTCTTTTTAGCAACCTCTAGTAAATAAGGAAGTATTGTTAAAGCAACATCCTTAAATGCTAATGTTGGTCCATGATATAGTTCAAGATAATGATAACCATTTATTTTTTTAACATTAACAACTTCTTTTGTATCAAACTTATTATTATAAGCACTATCAAGGCAATAATCTAATTCACTTTCCGTATAGTCAGGTAATAAGGCTTTTAAAATTTCTTTAGCCATCTCTTTATATGTCTTACCACATAAAGATTTATAATCTATTTTTGGTATTTGTTTAATAATATAAAGTCCACCATCATCACTAATGCCTTCAATAATAGCCTTAGATGCAGTGATACTTTTTTTACATCTTGTTGAAGAATACATAATTATTACCTCACTTTCATTATTGATAATTATATTATATATAATTAATTAATGCAAGAAATTTCGTAATTGTGAAAACACTTTCACAAATAAAAACGGCTATTTTAAGCCGTTTATATTAAGAATAGGAATACGGAAAAGCAGATTAATAATATACCTAAAACTACTAACATTTTCCAAACAACTATACTATCATAGTCTAAATCAACTTTGTTTCCTTGTCTTTTAACTACTATTCCTAGAGTAAAGAATAATACTCCAGATAAGGCAACTATAACCTTACATAGGGGTGATTCATAAGGACTCTTAGTAATAGTAGCAACTAAGATGTATGCGATTAATAATCCTACTAAGCTTAAGGTAATTATAAATCTGGGTAATTGAAATTCTTTTTCTACTGGGCGTCTTATTCTTCTATTTTTCATAATGATTCAATGTATTTTACAATTACATCTACACATTTTTCTACACCTATTCTACTATTTAATGTTAAATCGTAGTTAGATGCTTCACCCCATTTTCTATTTGTATAGAAATTGTAGTAATCCTTTCTTTTCTTATCTACTTTCTTAATAGCCTTTAACGCTTTAGTACTTTCAAATTTATAGAACTCAGTAGCTCTTTTAATTCTTTCTTCAATTGGCGCAGTAATAAAAATAGATACAACATTATCTCTATCCTCTAGTACATAGTCAGCACATCTACCAACTATTACACAACTACCATTATTAGCAATTTCTCTAATAGCATCAAATTGAGCTAAGAAAACTTGTTGATTAATAGGTAGTCCACCTTGGAATACAGAATACATCATACTATTAGGTATTTCATCATTAGATTCAATAATAGTTTGATTCATATCTCCTTTTTTACTTGCTTGAATAATTAATTCCTTATCATAGCATGGAATATTTAATCTTTCAGCTAAAAGCTTACCAATGAATCTTCCACCACTACCATACTCTCTACCAATACAAATAATAACATCCTTCATATTCATACCTCCTTAATATGGCTATATTAAGCCTTTAATAGTTCTTTTGCATTTGCTAATGCACTTTCTGTAATCTTTGTTCCACTAATCATTATAGCTATTTGTTTTACTCTAGAATCATAATCTAATTCCTCTACCTTAGTATATGTTCTATTGTTATCTTCATACTTAGAAATATATAACTGAGTATCCGCAATAGATGCTACATGTGCTAAGTGAGTTATACATAAGACTTGTGTATTAAGTGATATTTCTTTGATCTTTTTTGCTATATGACTAGCTGTAATACCACTAATACCTGAATCTATTTCATCAAATACTATAAAGCTTAAATTTTGTTTTTTGCTTAATATGGTTTTTAGTCCTAACATTATTCTAGACAATTCTCCACCACTCGCAACCTTATGAAGTGGTTTAAGTGGTTCTCCTTTGTTAAGACTTATTAGAAAATCAACATTTGTAATACCATTATCATAGAAAATGGAATTAACTGGATCAGTTACATCGTTATAATTAAACTTAATTTCAAAGCTTATATTTTCTAAGTCTAATTCTTTACTAACATTAACTAGTTCCTTACTTAATATTTTACCAGTTTTTTCTCTTAAATCCTCTAGTTTTTTTGCACTTTCTACTAATTTTTTATGTTTTTTAGCCAAATCATTATAACAATTAGCTACATATTCATCATAATTTTCACATTTGTCTATTTCTTTTTTGATTTTACTAATATGAGTAATTAATTCATTAATACTCATTTTATACTTTTTAGATATTCTATTTAGCTCATTTTCTCTTTCGATTAAGGAATCTAAATAGTCCTTATCAAAATCCATATTTGAAATACTTCTTTTGATTTCTGATTTAATATCATCTAAATTATAATAGGCATTTTCGATAACGCTTAAATAATTTTCATATGCACTATCATATTCTTTTATTTTCTTTAAATAGCTCGCGCTATCATATAATGAATCTATGTTTTCTAAGTTTTCTAGTGATAGATTTAAATTATTATAAATTCT
>JAILIR010000059.1 GCA_024695185.1 bacterium
TAAAATAGCAAGCATTTGTTGTAGCGCAAATAGTAAAACCTTACCAAAGTTAGGTTTATCTTTTACACCATAAACTAAGTTAGAATTTTCCATTTTGTTCCTCTCTCTTTTTATTAAATTTGTGTAACATTAAAATGGTAATTACACATCACCTTTATTATAACAAAGTTATAAGGATAATTAAAGGTAAATTAATATAAAAATTTAAATAATTTTTTAATATTTATAACATTAATATCTTACGTGTTTTTTTTAACAAAAAGAAAAAAGGCTTAAATAAGCCCTTGCCACACCTTAAGCAAAAGGGCAAAGCCACCAACTTTGCCCTTTTTTCTTTGTAATTAAAACTTATCAATAACCATTGCAACTATAGTATATAACATGTTTTCCCTTTTTTCAAATTAAAAGGGTAGATAATCTACCCTAATTAATTATTTATTTTCAAATGCATCTTTTCTTGAGAAATCAATTCTACCCTTTTCATCGATACCGATACATTTAACTAGAATTTGATCTCCAACTTTAACCACATCTTCTACTTTTTCTACTCTTTCTTTAGCAAGCTTAGAAATGTGAACTAATCCTTCGCATCCTTCCCAGATTTGAACGAAGCATCCGAATTTTTCAATTCTTACTACTTTTGCTTCATAGATTTTGCCTACTTCAACTTCTCTAATAATATTATTGATTAATTCCATAGCCTTGTTGATTGGAGCGTAATCTTGATGCATGATAAATACTCTACCATCTTGTTCAATGTCAATTTTAACATTATCACATTGTTCAATGATTTCAGTAATAACTTTACCACCAGCACCAATAACATCTCTAATCTTATCAGGATTAATATGCATCATCTTAACTTTTGGAGCATATGGACTTAATTCTGGTCTAACAGTTGGAATAGTTTGTTCCATATGATCTAGAATTTCCATTCTACCCTTCTTAGCTTGTTGTAATGCTTCCCATAAGATTTCTTCACCAATTGAATCGATCTTAATATCCATTTGAAGTGCTGTAATACCATTACGAGTACCTGCAACTTTAAAGTCCATATCTCCTAGATGGTCTTCCATACCTTGAATATCTGTTAGAATTGTATAATCTTTTCCTTCTTTGATTAAACCCATAGCAATACCAGCAACAGGAGCCTTAATTGGTACACCTGCAGCCATTAAGCTCATACAACCAGCTGTAATAGATGCTTGTGAACTAGAACCATTAGATTCTAGAATTTCTGATACAACTCTAATAGTGTATGGGAATTCATCTTCAGATGGAATTACTTGTAATAAAGCTCTTTCTCCTAATGCACCATGTCCAATTTCTCTACGTCCTGGAGCACCATATTTACCTGTTTCACCTACTGAGAATGGTGGGAAGTTATAGTGTAACATGAATCTCTTGTTATCTTCTTCACCTAAACCATCAATAACTTGATGTTCACCAAGTGAACCAAGTGTAGTAACACTTAAACTTTGAGTTTGACCACGAGTGAATAATGCAGAACCATGTGTTCTAGGTAATACATCTACTCTAGATGATAATGGTCTAATTTCATCAAGTTTCCTTCCATCAGGTCTAACCTTTTCTACTGTTACTAATCTTCTAAATTCATCATTTATAATCTTATCTAAAGTAGCTTTTACACTGTGTAAGTATAATTCTTTAGCTTCAGTATCAACTACTTCTAAATTACCTACCATCTTAGTAAAAGTCTTTTGATCGAAATATTTTACTGTTTCTTCATTGATTGCATCAATAGCAGCATATCTTTCTAGCTTATCTTCGATAACTAGAGCCTTGCATAATCTATCCTTTGCATAATCATAAACTAATGCTTCAACATCCTTATCTACTTCGAATAAAGATACTTGCATCTTTTCTTTTCCAACTTCTTTAACGATTTCTTCTTGGAATTTAATTAATTTTTTGATTTCTTCATGTCCAAACATAATAGCATCAAGCATAGCTCTTTCATCTACTTGTTTAGCACCTGCTTCAATCATATTAACAGCATCCTTATTACCAGCAACTGTTAATTGGATATCTGATAATTCTTTTTGTTCTGGTGTAGGGTTAATAACAAATTCACCGTTAATTCTACCTACTTCAACACCAGCGATAGGTCCTAAGAATGGAATGTCTGAAATCATTAATGCTAATGATGAACCAAACATTGCAGCCATTTCAGTTGTACAATCTGGATCACTTGACATTACTGTATTAACGATTTGTACTTCATTTCTAAATCCTTCAGGGAATAATGGTCTAATAGGTCTATCAATAACTCTACTAGTTAAAGTTTCATGTTCTGAACTTCTACCTTCTCTTCTTAAGAATCCTCCAGGAATTTTTCCTGCAGCATATAATTTTTCTTGGTAAATTACCATAAGTGGGAAAAAGTC
>JAILIR010000078.1 GCA_024695185.1 bacterium
AAAAACATCATTATACTTAAGAGTATTATGGTTACTTTATTCGATTTAAAGAGCATAGTAAAAGATGTAAAGAATAGGACAAGTAGGATATCAAGGGTAAAGTATTTACCTATACCGCTCATACCAACAAAACTAAATGTCATAGCTTCAAATAATAAATAAAATATGATGAATGTAATTATGTATGGTAACTTTATTTTTATTACTTGAATCACACTAAGACCTCCTATTTATACATCTTAATTCTAAATATAATAACAGCTAATAGTAATAAAATTACTAAATAAGCTATAGTTACAAAATAATACGGAAATGCATCAGATAAGCCATTTAATAGACAGCTTAAGGCTGTGACAGTAGGATAAAACGGCAGAATCTTACAGAATATTACATAACCATTCCCAAAGCTTGATGCTGGAAAGAAAATATTACCTGTCATAATAGTAACAAGTATTATACCAATGAATATAGCAAAGCTTTCTCTAGCTCTAAAGCTACAGCCTAGCATTAAGCCTATACATATAAATACTAACTCACATGGTATCATCATAGCAATAAGTAAAATGTAATTAAAACCAAAATGTAATTTATCAAGTGATAATATAGCATCTAATATAAAGGCTGTTGTAACACACATTACTGATTGCATAAAAGTAATTAACAAAAATGGAGCAATATATCCTAAGACATAATCTTCTAATTTTAAATTTGAAGAATAGAATCTCTGTATATAACCTTCATTTTTATCCTTTGAAACTCTTATACCTGCATAAAATGATGTGAATGAGAAACAATAAACAGATATACCTATCATTAATTTATCTATTTCATAACATTCTAAGACATGTAAACCTTGATTACTTAAGTTCTTACAAACAATTTGTAAGATAACCATAAGTACTAAAGGGAATGCCATACCAAATATTAAGCTTACAGGATCTCTTAATATTTCTCTATAAGTTCTTCTAGCGAAAGGAAAGAAAGAATACATTATCTCACCTCCGCATTTAGTAATAATTTTTCTAATTCTTTTGAATCAGTTATATTATCTACTTTTTCTAATGATTTACTGTTTAAAAAATATATATTATCAGCTAGCTCTAAAGCTGTATCAGGTATTTCATTAAAAATAATGAATGTTTTAATAGCTTTTAATTCTTTAATATATTCTATTAACATTCTTTTTGTTTTTATATCTATATCCTTAAATGGTTCATCTAGTATTACTACCGTAGTATCTGCCATAATAGTTAGGACAAAGGATACTAATTTTTTTAAAGATGGAGATAAGGTTTTAACCTTATCATCAAGTCTATCACTTAACCCATATTTATTCATATATTCTACTACTAATTCTTTTATACCTTTAACCTTAATATGTCTTAACTGAGCCATTAATACTAAGTTTTCATATACAGTTAAATGTTCGGATAAGCCTAGTGTAGATGGCATTAAGCTTACATCGTTATCATAATTATTTAAATGGTTTTTTAAAGAGTCAAAATAATAAATATCGCCACTTGTTGGTTTTGATGTTAAGCTAAGTATTTTAGCTAGAAATGTATTAGTTAATTCATCTAAACCCATAAAACAATTAATAGTGTTTTTTTCAATGCTAAAAGATAAAGAATCTAACACATTAATCTTTTTATATGTCTTTGTTAAATTTTCTACCCTCAAAGCATACATATAATCACCTTATTTTTTATCGTTTTTTCTTGATTCCTCTAAATATCTTTTTAAGATAGTTTTATAATCACAATCTTCATCACTTTCACACCATACACTAATCATTAACTTTCTTAAATCCTCTGGCATGAAAATATCAATATCTTCTTCGTTATATCCTATTTGTAGTCTCTTATCATCTACTATAATAGGTCTACGTAAAATAGTAGGATTATCTATAATGAATTGTTTAAGTTCACTAACAGTCATTTCATTTATATCAATGTTTCCATCTTTAATAACCTTTGATCTAGGTGAAATGATATCATCAAATCCATTTTCGGTATTTTTAAGTATTAAATTAATATCTTCATTTGTTAGTTTAGTTGTTAAAAGATTAATCTCTTTATATTTGACATTATGTTCTTCTAACCACTTTTTTGCTTTCCTACATGATGAACATGTTGGAGTTACATAAATTTTAACCATAAAATACCTCCTTTTTTAATTTATAATTAAAAATACAAATATAGTTTATCACACTTTTTAATTGATAATCAACCTATTTTTATGTATAATAGTTATGTATGTTAAAAATGGAGGTTTAAAAATGAAAAGATTATTATCAGGAATTCAACCAACAGGAATAATAACACTAGGAAACTATTTAGGAGCAATCAAGAATTTTGTTAAGCTACAAAATGAATTAGAAGATATAGACTTTTTAGTATTCATCGCTGATTTACATGCGATTACTATTCCTCAAGATCCACAAGCATTAAGAAAGAACATTAAAAGCTTAGCTGCAGTATACATTGCATGTGGCTTAGATCCAAGTAAAGTACATTTATTCATTCAGTCAGAAGTATTAGAACATGCTGAATTAGGTTATATGATGCAATGCATTGGTGGTATTGGAGAACTTGAAAGAATGACTCAATATAAGGATAAGAAAAAACGTCATGTTGAAGGTGTAACAACAGCACTTCTAACTTATCCATGCTTAATGGCAGCAGATATTTTATTATATGATACAAACATTGTTCCAGTAGGTGAAGATCAAAAGCAACACCTAGAATTAACTAGAGATTTAGCTATTAGATTTAATTCTAAATTTGGAGATACATTTGTCGTACCTGAGCCATATATTGCAGATAAGGGTGCAAGAATAATGTCATTAATTGATCCAACTAAAAAGATGAGTAAATCAGATCCAAACCATAAAGCTTATATTGGTATATTAGATGATATTAACCAAATCAAAAATAAAATTAAAGGTGCAGTTACTGATTTAGATGGAACTGTAAAATATGATGAAGAAAATAAACCTGGTATATCAAATTTAATGAGTATCTACTCTTGTATGACTGGTTTAAGTTATGAAGATATTGAAGCTAAATATAATGGTAAAGGTTATGCTGAATTTAAAACTGATTTAGCTGAAATAGTAATTAATGAAATTAAACCAATTCAAGAAAAATATAATGAATTAATTAATTCTAAAGAACTTGATGAAATACTTGATAATGGTAGAGATTATGCTACATATCTAGCTAGAAAGAAAATGGCAAAAGTTAGAAATAGATTCGGTATTGGAAGAAAGATTAAATAAGGCAAACAAAATGCCTTATTTTTTTTATATGAGCATATAAATTTTATTAGAATTTTTACTATTTGTTATTATAGATAAAAAATATCAAAAATTCTAATAAAATTTA
>JAILIR010000112.1 GCA_024695185.1 bacterium
AAATACGAATATTTCTGGATTTCCTCCAGCCTTCTTAAATGCTCTGTATGTATCATAATCACAGTTAGTTCCTGGGAAAGCAGGAATAATAACTTTTACATCGTCATATTTCTTATCTAATTTTTCATAACTTCCTACTGTTTCCTTACAAATAGATAAATCATAATTTGTATCTTTTGATTTTGTAGGATAAATATTTTCAAATGTTTCTAAGTTAGCCTTAATAGCATCTTCTATAGCATATTTATTACCATTAATAATAATAAAGCCATCATTAGTTACTTCACCTAAATAGATACCATCAAGTTCTTTAGTTGATTCAACTAACATAGAACCATAATCATAAGCATATAAATCTAAGTCAGTTTTAACATTACATCCTAATTTATTACCAAAGCTACATTTAGCTAGACCTTCAGCAAGTCCTCCATTTGATATAGACCAAGCTGAAACAATAGTTTTGTTTAAGATATTAGTTCTAACATAATCGAAGTTCTTCTTTAATTCACTTACATTTGGTAGATAATTCTTTAAAGGATTATGCTTAATTAAATATAATTTGTTTCCGCACCTTTTGAATTCTGGAGAAATTACATCACTACTATCAGTAGTAGCAATACCAAAGGCAATTAATGTTGGTGGTACATTTAAGTCTTTAAATGTTCCACTCATTGAATCCTTTCCACCAATTGATGCAAGTTCAAATTGTTTTAAAATATCAATAGATCCAAGCATAGCACTTGTTACTTTACCCCATTTTGCTGGGTTAGTACCTAGCTTTTCAAAATATTCTTGGAAACTAAATCTAACATTCTTATAATCAATTGATGCACAAGTAAGCTTAGTTAAAGCTTCAACAACACTATAATTTGATCCATGATAAGGGCTCCAACTCATAATATAAGGGTTATAACCAAATGCCATAACACTTGTAGTTGTTGTTTCACCTTCTAAAACAGGGAACTTTTGTGCTGAAACTTGAGTTTCAGTTAATTGATATTTTCCACCAAAAGGCATTAATACTGTTGTTGCACCGATTGTTGCATCAAACATTTCAATTAAACCTTTTTGCATTGTAACATTTAAATCCTTTAAGTTAGATGTGAAATCTTTAACATTTCTTTCAAATGGATTTTTACTAAAATCAATTTTATCAATACTTGCTTTAGATTCTTGTCTAACACCATTAGTATTAATGAAATCTCTACTGATGTTTACAACATCAAAGCCTTTATATTTCATGACTAATCTATTATTATCAGTAACTTTAGCAATGATTGTGCATTCGATGTTTTCTTTCTTTGCACATTCAATGAATTTATCGACATCTTTAGGTTCTACTACTACGCTCATTCTCTCTTGTGATTCAGAGATGGCAAGTTCAGTAGCATTTAAACCTTCATATTTAACTTTTACCTTATCTAAATCGATTACTAATCCATCAGCAAGTTCACCGATTGCTACTGATACTCCACCAGCACCAAAGTCATTAGACTTTTTAATCATTTTAACTACTTCTGGATTTCTAAATAATCTTTGTATCTTTCTTTCTTCTGGAGCATTACCCTTTTGAACTTCTGAAGAACATAGTTCTAGAGATTTTTCTGTATGTTCTTTGGATGAACCAGTAGCTCCACCTATACCATCACGACCAGTTCTACCACCAAACATAATGATGATGTCTCCTGGTTTTGGGCTTTCTCTACGTATCATATCAGCTTTAATAGCACCTACTACAGCACCAACCTCAAGACGCTTAGCAACATAGCCATCATGATAAATTTCTCTAACATGTGTTGTAGCTAGTCCTATTTGGTTACCATATGAAGAATAACCTGCAGCTGCTGTTTTACTGATATTCTTTTGTGGAAGCTTATTAGCTAATGTTTCTTCAATTGGTTTAGTTATATCACCTGCACCAGTTACACGCATAGCTTGATAAACATAACTTCTTCCTGATAGTGGGTCACGAATTGCTCCACCAATACAAGTAGACGCTCCACCAAATGGTTCTATTTCTGTTGGATGGTTATGAGTTTCATTCTTAAACATCATTAACCATTTTTCTTTCTTACCATCTACTAATACATCTACATAAACGCTACATGCGTTATTTTCTTCTGATTTTTCTTGATCTTCTAAGTTTCCTCTTTTAGATTCATATCTAGCATTAACTGTAGCCATATCC
>JAILIR010000154.1 GCA_024695185.1 bacterium
GTAAGGTGTTATATAGTGACTTATTAAATAGTGAATCATTTAAAAGTAAGGAACAACTACAAAATCAAATTGATAGATTACGTTCTGAGCTTAATGTAATTGAAAATAAGAAACAAAAATACTTACAAACTATTATGGCTAATAATACTATGCTTGATGCTTATATCGAAAGAAATAACTTTAAAGCATATAAAGAGCTTAGAAAGCTTAACTTAAAAGATGTTGATGAAGATAACTTCAATGATTTAAAGAGTAAATTACTTCAAATTAATGATGAATTAAATGATAGAAAAGAAGAAGTTTATGAAGAAACAAGCTTACTAAGACAAAAGAAAAGAGATATTTCTAGACAATATGAAAGCATCATTAATATCATTAAATCACTTGAAGGAAGAAAGATGCGTTATAGTCCAAATGTTGTAATGCTAAGAGATTCTATTAACGAAGCTTTCCAAAATCAAGGATTAGATGCTGAAGTTAGAATTATTTCTGAATTACTAGAAATAACTGATATTTCATGGCAAGATGCTATTGAAAACTATTTAGGTGCTCAAAGATTTACTTTAATCGTTGATCCTAAGTATTTCGATTTTGCCCTAGATGTATTTAATGAAATTAAATCTAAAAAGCCTGTATTTGGTGTTGGTTTAGTTAATACAAAGAAATTATCAGGCTTTGATGAGTGCGAAAGTGGCTCAGTTGCTGAATTAATTACTTCAGGTAATAAGTATGCTAAGCGTTATATCAACATGTTACTTGGTAATGTAATGCGTGCAAAAGATATTCATGATCTTGAAAACTATAACCGTTCACTTACTAAGGATTCCGTTGTTTATAACAACTTCACAGTAAGGCAATTAAACATCAATATTGAAAAGCCATTCATTGGTAAGGATGCTATTAATAAGCAAATTCCTAAATACCAAGAACAAGAACGTGCTATTCATAAAGAATATGTTGCTAATGATGAAGAGATTAGAAAGAATGAAGAAGAAATCAACTTTATCTCTAGATTAAACATCAAAGATTTAGTTGAAGGTATGAGTAGCGTACTTGCATATGAAACTCAAAAGGGCTTAATTAAAGAATTATCTAATAGAAAGATTGATGAAAACTCTAATAACTCAAGCGATATTCAAAAGGAATACGATAAGACTACAGCTAAGCTAAAAGATTTAAACAGCGAATTAGTTGCTGCTTATGAAGAGTTAGGTAGAATTAAAGGTAGTATCAGTCAAACTGAAGAAGAAATCAATGGCTATGAAGATAATATTCTTGAATATCAACAATTATTCACTGATATCAAGAATCAAAATGTTAGCCTTGAAAATGAAGTATTCGCTATCTATAACCAAGATAGTAAGACTATGAATACTCATGAATTATACAATAAGTATAACAATGAACAAAATGCTAACCAAAGACAAATTACTCACTTAGAGGATGAATTAAAGCAATTACAATTAGAATATAACAATGAGCATAACTTCCAAGGAAACTTAGGATATGCTAATATGGCTAATTATGTTGCTGAATATGATAAGCTAGTTAATTCTCACTTAGTTGAGTATGAAGATAAGGTTAGAAATGCTAGAGAAGATACTGAAAAGATCTTCAAGGAAGACTTCCTTGCTAAACTTAGAAGCAACATTCTTGCTGCTCAAGATGGTGTAAGTAAGATTAACCAAACATTAAAAGAAATTAAGTTTGGTGAAGATACTTATGAATTTATCTTCCCTAAATCAAAAGAATTCTCAGGAATCTATGACATGGTTATGGCTGAAAGCGCAGAAGAAAATGGACCAATCTTAACTCCTGAATTTGAAATGCGCTATAAGGATGAATTAAATATGCTATTTGATACTTTAGCTGTTGAAGAAATCAATAGTGAAAGTGTAATTTCTAAATTTACTGATTATAGAACATATATGGATTATGATATTAGAGTTACTAATGTTAATGGTGATTCATACTTATTCAGTAAGACAAGCGGTGAAAAATCAGGTGGAGAAAACCAAGTTCCATTCTATGTATCTATCATTGCTTCCTTCGTACAAATTTATCAAGCAGCAAGATCAGCTATTGGTCTAATCATCTTCGATGAAGCATTCAACAAGATGGACCCTAACAGAATCGCTAGATTAATGGAATTCGTAAGACCACTTGGCGTACAACTAATTATCGCTACACCACCAGAGAAATTAGATGTAATCACAAATTATGTAGATACAACATTAATCGTATTACGTAAGGGTAGAAACTCTTATATTATGCCAAAGATTAATAAATAGAAATAAATGGGGGATTTTTATGGAAAAATTCGAAAAAATATTTAACGAATATGCTAAAACGGCCTATGAAGGTGTCGTTTATGGCATGAAGGATGGAGAGAAATTTAATGCACAATATGGGAATGACTTGGATAAGAAATTCCCTATTGGTGGTGTTACTAAATTATTTACAATAACTTGTGTATTAAAATTAATCGAAAACAAAAAACTAATCTTAGATACTAAACTACCAGTTTATTTATCTGAAGAAGAATGTAAAAACCTATGTGTATTAAAAGGCTTAGATCATTCAAAGGTTATTACTATTAGAGATTTAATTTATCAAACAAGTGGATTATCAGATTACTTTAATGAATTTGTTAAACCACATATCTCAAAAAGTGATATGAAATATACTTTTAGTGATAAGATTAATTGGACTAAAAAGCTAGGTGGTATGGATAAACCAGCTAAACAAGCTTACTATTCTAATTTAAATACTGACCTTTTAACTTACATTATCGAAAAGAGTACAGGTAAAACTATTATGGAAGTATATAAAGAAAATATTTTTGAACCGCTAGGATTAAAAAATACTTATATACCTATGAATGATAGTGATTATGTACCTGCCTTATTCTTTGATGATAAACCACTAAAAAGACCTAACCTACTAAGAAGCTGTTATGGTAGTGGTGGTTTAATCAGTACAGCAAGAGAATTAATGAAATTCTTAGTTGCTTTCTTTAGTGGAAAGCTATTCAACATTTCTTTATTTGAAAAAATAATGAACTTTATCCCAATGGCTAATGGACTTGATAGTGCATCTTATGGTGGTGGTTTAATGAGAATCAAGAGTAAGAAGGTTATTATTGGTCAATTAGGTTACACAGGAGCTTTTGCTTTTGCTGATCCAAATGCTAAAGTATATTATGTTGGATACCTTTCACAAGTTGATTGTCAACAAATTAACGCTAAAATGATTGTAGAATTATTTGAAAAAGCTTAAAAGAGGTTTAGGCCTCTTTTTTGAAACGTTAATTTTTAGAGGTGAATTTTATGAACAATGATTGTTTAGCAGCAAAAAAAATACTTGATAGTGGTAACACATGTGTCATTGCCTATAATGGCATGGTTTTAACAAGTAAAAAAGAAGGGCTAGATGCCCTACTTGACTTTATAAATAGTAAATTTGACTTTTCAATGTTTTCAGCTGCCGTTGATTATGTTGATAAAGCAAAGGCTATTTTATTATTAAAGCTTGGTATTAAAACTTTTATTACTTATAAATTAACTAATGACGCAAAGCTTATATTAGAGAAGTATTCTATAAACTCTAATTATAAGGAATTAGTTAATTTATAAGTAATAAAAGTTTTAATACCAAGCTTTAATAATAAAATAGCCTTTGCTTTATCAACATAATC
>JAILIR010000105.1 GCA_024695185.1 bacterium
TATCAACAAATATAATAGTCATATCTGTATCTATTTCATTTATTGTCTTTAAAGCTTCTTCTTTATTTGCCGTAGGGATAAAGAAGATATCACACTTATTATACATGGCTGTATATATTTTTAAATCAACACAACCAATAGCACCAACATTACCGAACTCATCAATAGTTCCAGTACCTGCGATCTTATAATTAGTTGCTAGATTTTCATCAATTAAATCATCATATAATTTTAAGCTTTGCATGAAGCCTGCGCTAGGGCCTTCATGATTTGATTCATATATTTTAATGTTATCATTATTGATTTCGTAGAAAGCATATTCTAACCATACATTATCATTTTCATTAATATTTACGGTCATAGTTTTAAGTTCACCATTAACATAACGATAAATATTTACATTATAGTCTTCTAAATCTTCATAACATTCATCAATGTTAGCTCCAAGTACAACATCACCAACTTGAAGTGTTTTGCTATCTGTATAGTATACATAAGTACCTAAATACTTATAATCTAGCTCAACATTTGCGGCATCATATGCGGCAATGATGGATGAATAAAGGGCGCTATTATGCTCTATTTCACCTTGTAAGGATTCTATTTTGCTTGGAATAGATCCTTTTTTGTATAAATCTACTGTTTTTAGTTTAGTATATAGAAATTTTTGGAATAAGCTTACATCTTCATAATAATAAACACTAGTAGAATAGTAATTACTACTACTTTCTTTTCCATCAATTTCTACAACATTACTAACCTTAGTTATTGCTCCTGGCATATAGGCGCAATACTTTGTTTTTATAGTTGTAATAAGAAGAATAAATATAGATAAAGCTAAGAACAAAATTATAATAATTATATTTTTTTTGAATGCTTTAATCATTTTCTAATGTTACCTTAATCTTGTCAATTTTCTTATAGCTAATACCAGCTGCATCTAGCATCTTTTTACTAGCTACATCACCATCTGTACCATTGTATTTATCATCCATATAAACGATATGTTTAATACCTGATTGAATAATTACCTTAGCACATTCGTTACAAGGGAATAAGCTAACATATAATGTAGCACCATCAAGCTTTGTGCTTGAATTTAAAATAGCATTAACTTCAGCATGCACTACATAGGCATACTTAGTAGTTAGGAATTTTCCTTCTCTTTCCCATGGGAAGATTTTATCATCGCATCCTCTAGGAAAACCATTATAGCCAATTCCAACTATTCTTTTTTCTTCATTAACAATACAAGCACCTACTTGAGTTGATGGGTCCTTACTTCTTTTAGCTGAAAGTAATGCGACACCCATAAAGTATTCATCCCAAGAAATATAATCAGTTCTCATAATTTATCCTCCTATTAATTATTATTGTTTTCTAACATCGATATGAACATCTATAAGTTGTTTTTCATCAACACTTGATGGACTTTCACACATTAAATCTCTAGCAGATTGTGTTTTAGGGAAAGCAACAACATCCTTGATGTTATCAGTATTAGTCATTAGCATAGTGATTCTTTCTAATCCCATACCAATTCCACCATGAGGTGGTGTACCATACTTTAAGGCTTCAGTGAAGAAACCAAACTTATTCTTTATATCTTCATCAGTTAAACCAAGTGTTTCAAACATTAGTTTTTGAACATCTTGGTTATAAATTCTTAAACTACCACTACCAAGTTCATAACCATTTAATACAATATCATAAGCATTAGCATAGCACTTTTCTGGATTAGTCTTCATATATTGTAAGCATTCATCCTTTGGAGCAGTAAATGGATGTGTTGAAGCATACCAACGATTATCTTCTTCACTCCACTCAAATACTGGCCAATCGACAATCCAAGCAAATTCGAAACGCTTAGGATCTAACATATTTTCTTTCTTAGCAATAAAGCTTCTTAAAGCACCTAAAGAAATTTGTACAATCTTTAGCTTACCATAAGTGATTAATACTAAATCACCATTTTCTAGCTTAAGTGTATCAATTATTTCTTTTTGTTTAGCTTCATCTAAGAACTTCATAATTGAACCAGTTAAAGTATTATCTTGATATCTTAAATAAGCTAAGCCTTTAGCTTTATATTTTTTAGCTAAATTAGTTAATTCATCAATGTTCTTTCTAGTGTAATGTTCGGCATTTTTTACAGTAATACCTTTAATTACACCATCCATAAATTCGATATGATTAAATAAATTAGTACAATCAAATAATTCCATACCAAATCTTAAATCTGGCTTATCAGAGCCATATGTATTCATTGCATCATCATATTTGATTCTTCTAAATGGAGTTTTTAAATCAATATCTAATACTTTTTTAAATACATGCTTAAACATACCCTCAACAATAGTTTGGATTTCAGTATCATTTAAAAATGATGTTTCAATATCTATTTGAGTGAATTCTGGTTGTCTATCAGCACGTAAATCTTCATCTCTAAAGCATCTAGCAATTTGGAAATATCTTTCAAAGCCCGCAATCATATATAATTGCTTAAATATTTGTGGAGATTGTGGTAGTGCATAGAATTCTCCTTCGTATAAACGAGATGGTACTAAATAATCTCTTGCTCCTTCTGGAGTAGATTTAGCTAGTATTGGAGTTTCTAACTCTAAGAAATCCTCGCTACATAAATATTCTCTAACTGCTTGAGTTATTTTAGACTTTGTAATGAAATATTTTTGCATACAAGGTCTACGTAGATCTAGGTATCTATATTTAAGTCTTGTATCTTCAAGCGCATCAGTGTTATCAGCGATAATTAGTGGTGGTTGAAGTGATGTATTTAATATCTTAAGTTCAATACAATCAAGCTCAATATCACCTGTAGGAAGATCCTTGTTCTTAGATTCTCTTTCAATTACAGTACCCTTTACATAAATTACATATTCACTCTTTAATTGATTAGCTATTTCATAATTAGGATTTTCTGGTTTAACAGCAATTTGTGTAATACCATATTTATCTCTAATATCGATAAAGATTAAACCGCCAAGATTTCTCTTTTTAGCAACCCAACCTTTAAGTTCTACAATTTTATTAACATCAGTTATTCTTAATTCTCCATTATTATGTGTTCTATTCATTTTTATTTCCCTCACAATCACAGCTGCAGTCATCGCATGAAGCATGGCAAGAGCCACAGCTTCCGCCTCTAAGTTTATTTACAACATATTGATATAAGCTATCAATAGGTATTGTAACTTGTTCTGTTGAATTAGGTGTTTTAACATTAATCACACCATTATCAAGTTCATTGTCACCAAGTATAGCAATATATTTGGCATTGTATTTTTCACTTAATTTAAATTGGTTTTTAAGCTTACCATTTAAATAATCCATTTCCGTGATTAAACCACCACATCTTAAATCATTAACAAGCTTAACAGCTTTAACTCTAGCCTTATCACCTAAAGCAATAACAAATAAATGAGTATTTACATCAGTTGTTAAATCATGTTCAGCTTCTATAGCTGTAAGTAATCTTTCTAAACCAAAGGCAAAACCAATACCAGGTGTTGCTGGTCCACCTAAGTTTTCTACTAAGTGATCATATCTACCACCACCACACATAACATTTTGACTACCAAAGCCTTCAACACTAGCTTCTATTTCAAAAATAGTGTGTGTATAGTAATCTAAGCCTCTTACAATCATAGGATCTACTTCATAATTTATTTCCATACTATCTAAGTATTCTAAGACTTTATTAAATCTTGTTTTAGCTTCTTCTGATAAATAATCAGTGATTTTAGGTGCATTTTTAAATATCTCTGTATCTCTATCTACCTTACAATCAAGAATTCTTAAAGGATTCTTCTCTAATCTAACTTGACAGTCTGTACATATTTGATCTTTATATTTAGTGAAATATTCAACTAAAGCTTTCTTATAAGTTTCTCTAGTTTCATCATCACCTAAAGTATTAAGTCTAACCTTTATACCCTTTAATCTAAAAGCTTTAATGATTGTTACAGCTAAGCTTATTACTTCAGCATCCATAATTGGATCACTTGAACCAAAGCATTCTACACCAAATTGATTAAATTGACGATAACGACCCTTTTGAGGACGCTCATATCTAAACATAGAACCGATATAGAATAATTTATTAATTGGTTCAATATACATTTTATTTTCAATAAATGCTCTAACAACACCTGCTGTACCTTCAGGACGAAGAGTATTAAATCTATCTCCTCTATCCTTAAAATCGTATGTCTCTTTTTTTACTAAATCAGATGTTTCACCTACAGTTCTATGAAATAATTCACTAGCTTCAAATATAGGTGTTCTTATTTCTTCATAATTAAATATTTGGCATACAGTTCTTATTTTATCTTCCATGAAACTCCATTTATAGGAAGTATCAGGTAATATGTCATAAGTTCCTTTCATCTTTACAATAGCCATATTATTCCTCCTAGCACAATAAACTCTTTCTGTTTGCAATATCAACTATTAGCTTATATTCTTTTATTTTTTCTACTTGTTTTTTAATAGTCTCTTTATCTATAGAGTGACCACTAAATATTTCATATTTATCATTTTTAGCATAATAAACATAATCATCAGTAACAATAGTGAAAGTATTTGGATCATATGTAAAAGTTAATTCATCAGATAGCCCATTTACACCTAAACGAACTCCTGTGTAATTTAAATCAAATAAATCAACAATTGTTGTGAATAAATCTATTTGACTTCTAAGCTTACTATTTTCCATATTTCCACCAGTTAAACTATTAAGTGTGCCAGAACCATCAAAAATGATACCTGGAACTCTTGTATTGTTTAACTCAAATTCTAATGTAGATTGTTTTCCAAACAATTCTTTTTGTTCTTTCTTTGTTAAATATGATCCATGATCTCCATATAATACATAAACTGTATTAGGATCATTTTT
>JAILIR010000177.1 GCA_024695185.1 bacterium
GGTATATCTAATATAAATATTGACCTTATATTTGCTACTCCAGGGTCTGATCTATCTAGTATTGAAAACGACCTAAAAGAGTTTTATACACTAGATATAAACCACCTTTCATACTACTCTTTAATACTAGAAGAAAACACTATTTTTTACTCAATGTATAAGAAGGATAAGTTAGTATTAATTGATAATGATTTAGAGGCTAAAATGTATGAATTTATCATAAACGATTTAGAAAAAAACGGCTTCAAACAGTACGAAATTAGTAATTTCGCTAAAGATGGATATGAATCAGTTCATAATAAAATTTACTGGCTAAATAAGGAATATATAGGCGTTGGTTTAGGCGCTTCAGGTTACCTTGATGGAGTAAGATATACCAACAATACAGTACTAAACGAGTACTATAAAAAGTATAGAAAAAGTATAGAAATTATCGATTTTAACACTAAATTTAGTGAAGAAATGATACTTGGACTACGTTTAAGTAGGGGTATAAACATCGAATATGTCAATAAAACATATAAAAAAGACCTTTTAAAGGACTTTAAAGACATTGAAAAATATATAAAAAGTGGCGATTTAGTAATAGAAGATGGATACTTACATCTTACTAAAAAAGGTATGCTAATAGCTAATGATATATTTGTATTATTTATTTAAGGAAGTGATGCTATGGATAGTTTTTTAACATTTCAAATGAATGATTTTAAAATGTATTTAGAAGTTAATAAACACTTAAGTAAGCATTCTGTAGAATCATATATGAGTGATCTAGAAAAATATAAGGAATTTCTAGCTAAAAAATATGAAGTTAATGATATAAAAGATATAAATACAGATATGATAAAAAAATACATTCAGTCTCTTAAAAGAGGTGGCTTTGAATCAAGCTCAATTTCGCGTAAAATAAGTGCTATTAAGTCTTTTCATAAATACATTGCTTCAGATCCTGATTATGCTATAAATGATGTTGCTCAAAACATTAAAAAGCCTAAAAAAGAGGAGAAATTACCTATTGTTTTAACGTTAGAAGAAATAGATATGATGTTTAACACTATTAAAACAAATGAGCCTTTAGATTTAAGAAATAGATGTATGCTAGAGTTCTTATATGGGTCTGGTTTAAGAATATCTGAACTTTTAGATTTAACTACATCAAATATCCATTTACATACTAAAGAATTAAACATTATTGGTAAGGGTAATAAAGAGCGAATTGTACCATTAAGCGATATGTCAATTGATGCTTTTAATAAGTGGATGAGTAATGGTAAACCTAAATTTCCTACAAAGCCAGGAAACTATATTTTTGTTAATAAAAGTGGTGATCAATTAACTAGACAAGGAGTCTGGAAATTAATAAAAGAAATAGCAAGAGAAGCGGGTATAACTAAAGAGATTTCACCCCATACATTAAGGCATTCTTTCGCTTCACATTTATTAAATAATGGCTTTAATCTTAGATATGTTCAGTTTTTACTAGGGCATAAGGATATATCAACAACACAAATATATACACATATACAAACTGATAAATTAAGAGAGACTTATTTATCATGTCATCCAAGAGCAAAAGGAGGTAGTAATAATGAAGTTTAAAAGAGTATTTTTAATCGTTTGTGACTCACTTGGAGTAGGCGAATTAGAGGATGCGATTAACTATAGTGATATGGGTTCTAATACACTAGGGCATATCATAGAAGCCTTTAAAAACAGAGGTTTAGAGCTAAATATTCCTACTTTAAATAAGATGGGTTTTTCTAATATTATGGATGATAAATCAGATAACATTCCAATTGCTTATTATCAAAAGTTAAAAGAAGTATCTATAGGAAAAGATACTCTAACAGGACACTTTGAAATGATGGGTGTAAAGGTAGATAAACCATATATTACATTTACATCTTTTCCTGATGAATTAATTAAAAAAATAGAAGAAATTTCAGGCCATAAGGTTATAAGTAATTGTGTAGCAAGTGGTACTGAAATAATCAATAGATTAGGTGAGATTCATAAGGAAAATAAGGGCTTAATAGTATATACTTCAAGTGATTCAGTTTTACAAATTGCCGCACATGAAGAGGTAATTCCTTTAGAAGAATTATATGACATTTGCGCTAAAGTTAGAGAGTTAACAATGAGAGAAGATTGGATGGTTGCTAGAGTTATCGCAAGACCATTTTTAGGCGATAAAAGAGGTAATTTCTATAGAACACCAAATAGACATGATTATGCCTTAAATCCTCCAAAAAAGACCGGATTAGACTTTTTAAAGGAAAATGGGTTAGATTGTATATCTATAGGTAAAATCGTTGATATTTTCAATAAAAACGGCATTACAGAGTTCTATAAATCTAAATCAAGTTTAGAAGGTATGGAACAAACTTATGAAATGCTTAATAAAGATTTTAGAGGTATTTGTTTTACTAATTTAGTTGATTTTGATTCATCATATGGACATAGAAGAGATCCTATAGGATATGGTAATTTACTAGAAG
>JAILIR010000108.1 GCA_024695185.1 bacterium
TAGAGAAATAAAATATGGATTAAAGGCAAATGTACATGGAGATTGGTATGGTGAATCACCATAGCTAGTAGGGTTTAATGGTAATACTTGCCATAAATGTTGTTTAGCTTTTTCAAGAAAATCAACAAATTTATAAGCTTCTTCCCCTAATGTTCCAATCGAATTATTATTTAATGATGAAATATGTAATAATATTCCTGCACATTTTTTCATTATAAACACCTCTTCAAAATTCTTGCTGTATGTGGATATATACTAAAGTATGTATTAGTTTCACCACTCATTAAATCTACTGCATCTATGGCATAATAAGCAATTTCATTAGAGTTATTTACAAGTACATAAATACTATCTCCTCTTCTAAATGCTAATTGACCATTATCTGAATAAATCTCTTTATATTTGCCATCAACGAAATCCTTGTTTTCGTTTCTTAGTTTACCAAGCTTTACATAGAAATCATGTAAATCTTCATTCATATTATGCCATGGGAAGGTTTTTCTACAGAATGGATCCTTATATCCTTCAACACCTACCTCATCACCATAATAGATACATGGTACACCTGGTAAAGTAAATTGTAGTACGGCAGCCATCTTTAGACGCTTAATCGCATCACTATATGCTTCCTTACTCATTCTAAAGTTCGCTATTTCTACTCTATCCATATTATGGAAATTGATATTACCACAAACACTTAGAATACGCTCAGTATCATGAGTACCTAAAATATTCATTAAGCTATCTAATACTTCCTTTGGATAGTTATTAATAATACTTCTAATTGTGTTTCTTAAATTATATAAATCACCAAAGCATACAAAATCAATTATAGCTCTTCTAAATGGATAGTTCATAACGGAATCTAGCTCATTACCATCAAAGTAATGACGCCTCATTCCATATGCCTCTTTATTAGATGCATCTTCCCAAACCTCACCAATCAAAATAGCTCTTGGATTAGCCTTTTTTACGGCCTTACTGATGCGCTCAACAAATGGTGAATTTAATTCATCAACAACATCTAGTCTATAGCCTAAAGCACCTAATTTTATCCATTTAGGAATTACCTCATCACATATAAAATCAACGAATGTTGAATTTTGATTTGTTGCTGGAAGGGTATCAAAATCCCACCAACTAAAATACTTATTAGGCCAATCAATAAATCTAAACCAGCTATAATATTTAGAATCCTTTGATTGATAAGCACCTAGTTCATCAAAAGTATTATCTCTATTAAAGTATCTACTATTACTTCCTGTATGGTTAAATACACCATCAAGAATAATACCTATTTTTCTTTTCTTAGCTTCAGCACATAAATTAATGAAATCTTCTTCAGTTCCTAGCATAGGATCTAGTGTTAGATAATCAGCTGTATCATATCTATGGTTTGAAAAAGCTAAAGATATTGGGTTTAAATATATAGCTTTTACACCAAGCTCTTTAATATAATCAAGCTTAGATATAATACCCTTTAAATTACCACCAAAATAATCATTATTAAGAATTCTACCATGAACAGGAAGATATGCTGGATGCTCATCAAAGTTTTTATGCATCCAACCATTCTTATGACAATAATCATTATCTACATTACAGAATCTATCAGGTAGTATTTGATACATTACACCACCCTTGAACCAATTAAGATTTTTCTTAAAACCATTATGTACTGATAATTGGAAGCTATAAGTTACTTCATCAGTCAACATAGCATCCATATTGATATCACAGCATACAAAATGTGTACCATAACAATCTTCAAACTTGAAATAGTACCAATAGATATCTGCTTCTTCTAGCGAAAATTCACACTTGTATACATTATAGAAGTCATTTTTTTCATAAAAAAGAGGGAAAACTTTTTCGATACCTTTAGCATCACTTTTTAATACTACACATAAGTTCCAAATGTTATATGTCTTGTGAAAAGTGATTCTTAAAGTAATATTTCCATTTTTTACTACTGCACCTTGTGGTGTTTTATTATATTCAAAAAACGGATTGAAAAATATATCCCTCATAGTTTACTACCTCTTTTTCAAAATAATGATTGAATATCTTGGAATTTTAACTGTAATTGAATAACGCATGTTATTTGACATGTATTTTTCACTTCTAAGTATATCTGTATTTTGATAGTTATTACCACCATATTGGTATAAATCACTATTAAATACTTCCTTATAGCTTCCTCTAGGTACTCCTATTCTATAATAGTCATAGTTATTTCCAGAGAAGTTAATTAATACAACTAACTTTTTACCTTTTTTATTTGTTCTAATGAATGAATAAACATTTCCACCAGCATCATCTGCGTTAATCCATGTAAATCCTTCCATTGTTTGGTCATTATCCCAAAGTTCAGAATTCTTTAAATAGAACTTATTTAAATGTTCTACATATCTTTGCATTTCTTTGTGTCTTGGGAATTTATTTACTAAGAACCAATCAAGTTCTTTCTTATAGTTCCATTCAATGAATTGACCAAATTCACTACCCATAAATAATAACTTTCCACCTGGGTGAGTCATCATATATCCTAAGTATGCTCTTTCGTTAGCAAACTTTTCATCATATGTTAGAGTTCCTCCACAATCACGGCCCATCTTATCAATTAGTGAATACTTTCCATGTACTACTTCATCATGACTAATTGGTAGAATATAGTTTTCACTATATGCATAACATAATGAGAAAGTCATTTTATGATGGTGATCATGTCTAAAGAATGGATTTATTGATGCATAAGCTAGACTGTCATTCATCCAACCCATATTCCATTTATGTGAGAATCCAAGTCCACCATCATAAACTGGTTTTGTTACATTAGGGAAGGCTGTAGATTCTTCAGCAACCATCATAATGTTAGGAAAATCACGATATAATGTGGTATTTAGGTCATGGAAGAAATCAATAGCTTCAAGCTTATAATTTCCACCAAATTTATTTGGAATCCATTTCTTTCTATCATAATCTAGGTATAACATTGCAGCAACTGCATCGCAACGTATACCATCAATATGATAAACATCAAGCAACATATGTGCACTTGAAATCAAAAATGATTTAACTTCTGGTTTGGCATAATTAAATATACGAGTTCCCCAACCAGCAAATTCCATTCTTGTTGGTTCAGGATCTTCATATAATTTATCTCC
>JAILIR010000208.1 GCA_024695185.1 bacterium
TAAATGAGCTTAAAAGAAGAATCAATACTGATACTTTTCCTCATGAAATAGGTGTTTTCTTAGGGTATGATTTAAAAGATACAAAAGAATTCATAAATGGCAATAAAAAGCCATTACTTAAAGGTCTATGGAATGTTTATTCAAACAAAAGGGAAAAAGAAATTTTGTTTGAAAAATACAATAGATGTAGATCTTGTGTTTTAAGGTTGGTTAATAAAGGTTTCTCTATAGAAAACTTTATGAAATAGAAAGGAGAATATATGAGCAAAATAATTTGTTATTGGAGTGGTACAGGTAATACTGAAGCCATTGCTAATAAGATTAAAGATGATTTAGGTTGTGAAGCTGTAAGCGTAGCTGGTATTAGCGCAGCTGATGCATCTAAATTTGATTTAATCATTCTTGGCTGTCCATCTATGGGAAGCGAAGAACTTGAAAGCGATGAATTTGAACCATTCTATAAGGAATTAATGAATCTTGCTAAAGGAAAGAAGTTTGCTTTATTCGGTTCTTATGGCTGGGGTGATGGTGAATGGATGAGAAACTGGCAAGAAGATCTTAAGAGTCTAGGTGGCAATCTAGTTTGCGAAGGATTAATCGTAAATGGTGATGATTCTGCTATAGATTTAAATAGTTATAATGCATTTATTAGTGCATTAAAATAATACTCTCTTTACTCTAAAAGAAGTAGCAAGGTCTCCTTGCTCTTCTTTTGTTTAAAAATGGCTTAATAGGAGGATTTTATGAAAAAAAGAAGAGGCTTGCTTTCAATTATTTTTGATTATGCAGGCGATAAGAAAAAATATTATACATTTAGCATTATTGCTTCATTAATATCTGTAGCTGCGGGTATTATTCCATTTTATTTTATCGCAAGCATAATCAATAGGTTAATTCAAGGAAATATGGAATTTAGTGCCTATGCATTTGATATCATTATGTTGGTTGTTTTGTTCTTATTAAAAGGAGCATTTCATATTATGTCAACATCCTTATCACATGTTGCGGCATATCAAACAATTAAGGGTGTAAGAAAAAGAGCAATTGATTCTCTTGCTTTAGCATCACTTGGTGATGTTAAAAGACATAATTCAGGTTCCTTAAAGAATACATTATGTGAAAGAATCGATTCAACAGAAGTAACATTAGCTCATATTATTCCTGAGTTTACAGGCAATATTATAGGTTTCTTAGGAACATTTATATATTTGACAATTATTAGTTGGCAAATGGGATTAATTGCGTTAATACCACTTGTAATAGGTATGGTTTCTTATATGACTATGTCTATTGGATATGAAAAATATTGGAACAATTGTATTTCTAAAACAAAAACATTAAATGATACTGCAGTTGAATATATTAATGGTATAGAAGTAATTAAAGCCTTTGGAAAAAGTGAATCATCATATGAAAAGTTTAAAAAGGCCGCAAAAGAAGGTGCAGATTGCTTTGTTGATTGGCAAAGAAAATGCAATGTCGCATTTAGTATAGCAATGGCTGTTGCACCATACACTTTACTTGCTATATTACCTTTAGGTGGTATTTTATTCTATAACAATATAATTACACTTGAAGTATTTGTTATTTGTATTTTAATGTCAGTTGGTTTAATTGCTCCGTTAATCACATCAATGGGTTATATGGATGATATTCATAAAGCAAAAACAATATTTGCCGAAATTGATGAAATTGTTTCTATTGATAAGCTAAATAGACCTAGTGTATCTAAAGGAGTACCAGCTGATTCAAGTATATCTATTAAAAATGTATCATTTGGTTATGAGAATGAAGAAGTATTACATGATGTTAGTTTAGAAATAAAAGCTAATTCTCAGATTGCTTTAGTTGGACCATCTGGTGCCGGAAAATCTACTATTGCTAAGCTTATTGCTTCCCTATGGGATCCAAATAAAGGTGATATTTATATTGGTGGAGTTAATATCAAAGATTTAACTTTAGAAGATTATAACAAATTGGTATCATATGTATCACAAAGTAATTATTTATTTAATGTTTCTATTATGGATAATATTAGAATGGGTAATTTAAATGCAACTGATGAAGAAGTAATGGAAGTATGTAAGAAGTGCGGTATACATGACTTCATAATGAATTTAGAAAACGGATATAACACAACAGTTGGTGATTCAGGATCTCACTTATCTGGAGGAGAACGTCAAAGAATTTCTATTGCTAGAGCAATGATGAAAAATTCTAAGATTGTTATTCTAGATGAAGCAACAGCATATACAGACCCTGAAAATGAAGCAATTATTCAAAGATCTTTGGCTAGTCTTATTAAAGATAAGACAGTTATAGTTATAGCTCATAGATTATCAACAATAGTTAATAGTGATGATATTGTATTAGTTAATAATGGAGTAATTGAAGCTCATGGAAAGCACAAAGAACTATTAGCTAAATCAGAATTATATAAAAATATGTGGTTATCACATATTGAAGGAAAGATGGTGATTTAGATGATTAAGATGTTAAAGATGTTTTTTAGATTTTGTCCGCCAAAAAGAAAAAGACAATTTATTTTGGCAATAATTTTAACTGTATTAATGGGGATGTGTGAAGCAGCAAAGCTTCCTGCAATTTG
>JAILIR010000226.1 GCA_024695185.1 bacterium
GGTCAAATTACCAAAGAAGATATTATAAGAGTATCTAAAAAATTAGTACTTGATGTAGTTTATCTACTAGAAGGAGGTGCTAATAATGACTAAGAATTATTATGAACACATTAATGAGACAGTTTATACTGAAACACTTCCTAATGGTTTAAAGGTAGTTGTTGTGCCTAAAGATGATTATGATAAGACTTATGCTATTATGACTACTAGATATGGTGGAATAGATAATAGATTTATTCCTTATGATAAGAATGAATTCGTTGAATACCCTAAAGGTATTGCTCACTTTTTAGAACATAAATTATTTGAAATGGAAGATGGAGTAGATGCATCGTTATATCTAACAAAGCTAGGTGCTAGTAGTAATGCTTTTACAGCTTTTGATAGAACAAGCTATTTATTCTCTACAACATCTAATGTTAATGAGTGTGTAAAATACTTATTAGATTTTGTTCAAAAGCCATACTTTACAGAAGAAAACATCAAAAAAGAATGTGGTATTATTGAACAAGAAATAAAGATGTATTTAGATGATCCGGATTCTAAATTATTCTGGGGAACACTAAAAAACTTATATCAAAAGAACTTTGTAGCTACTGATTTAGTAGGTAGTGTAGAATCAATAAACCAAATAACAAAAGAGATGCTTTATAGCTGTTATAATACATTCTATCATCCAAGTAATATGCAAATATTTATTATTGGTAATGTTGGCTTAGATGTATTTGATGTTATTAAAGAAAATCAGGCAGCTAAGACATTCTTACCTATTAAAGAAATTAAAAGAGAATACGTTTATGATGAGTTTAAGGACTACATTAAAGAGCGTGTTGAATATATGGATGTAATGATGCCAAAGTTATCTTTAGGTATTAGATTTAATAAAATATTTGATAATCCACAATTAATAGATTTAAAGATAAGCCTATTAAGTAATATTCTAATTGGCGAATCATCAGATTTAAGATTAGAGTTAATGGAAAAAGGATTAATCAATGATACTTTTGGCTATTATTGTGACTTTAATAAATCCGCAAGCTATTATATGTTATCAGGTGATTCAGAATATCCCGATGAACTATACAATGAGTTAGAAAAGTTTGTTAAAGAAATACCTAATATGAAAATAGATGAGACCTTGTTTGAAGGCGCAAAGCGTAATCTAATAGGACAATATATCTATATGCTTAATTCATTAGAAGGCACAGCCAACAATTATACAACTTGTGATTTCTCGGGTAATAATTTATACACAATGATTGATGTTATTAAATCATTTGATATAAGTGTATTAGATGAAGTAAAAGAATTGTTTAAAAATTGTATCATTACAAAATTTGAAATTTTCCCAAATGAAGAAAATGAATAATTTTTTGAATGGTTCATGTTAATAAAGATAATTAAACAATAAAAAACAAATAAAAATTGATTGTTTTAGATAAAAAAAGTTATTTTACATACTTTTTAGGTCCTAAAACGTCAATTTTTTTTTATTTATTCTTTTTCATATAATTTTTCTAGGAGGTGATAATATGCTTAATACAGTTACTCTAGTTGGTAGACTAGTTCAAGATCCTATTATTAAAGAAGTTAGTGGAGGTAAGAATGTTTGTGAAGTTAAACTAGCTTTAACAAGACCATTTAAAAATGTTCAAGGACAATATGACACTGATTTTATTAAAGTAGTATTTTGGGAGTATCTTGCGATTAATCTAAATGAATATGGAAAGAAAGGCTCTATTATAGGGGTTAGAGCGAGATTACAATCTAGATCAATGAAGATATCTGATAATTATGTTGATGTAATTGATGTAGTTGCTGAACAAATAGTTTATCTAGGTAGTCCAAATAGAAAAGTAGAATCAAAAATAGATGAAAAAGTAGAAGATATACCACTTGATGAATTAGATGATGTTAAGTAGCTATATCTAAATTAAAAATTTAGATTTTTTCATATTAATTATTAATTTCACTATAAATTATCTATTATTTATGATAGAATAAAAATGTTAGGAGTTGATAATTATGAAAATTGAAACTAAATGTATTCACGAAGGATATAAACCAGGTAATGGAGAGGCTAGAGCTCTACCAATTTATCAAAGCACAACATGGAAGTATGACACATCAGAAGAAATGGGTAAATTGTTTGACCTAGAAAAAAGTGGATATTTCTATACAAGATTACAAAATCCAACAAATGATTGTGTTGCAAATAAAATTTGCGCATTAGAAGGTGGCGTTGCTGCTATGTTAACAAGTAGCGGTCAAGCAGCAAATTTCTATGCAATCTTCAATATTTGTGAAGCTGGAGATAGCTTTATCGCAACAAAGAATATTTATGGTGGAACTTACAACTTATTTGATGTTACTTTAAGAAAGCTTGGAATTGAATGTATATTTGTTGATCAAGATGCTACTGAAGCTGAAATTGATAAAGCATTTAAAGAAAACACAAAATTAGTATTTGGTGAAACTATCGCAAACCCAATCGTATCTGTATTTGATATTGAAAAGTTTGCTAAGATTGCTCATAAGCATGGTGTACCACTAATCATGGATAATACATTTGCTACACCTATTAACTGTAGACCATTTGAATTTGGTTGTGATATTGTAACTCATTCAACAACTAAATACATGGATGGACATGCTTTAACTGTAGGTGGATGTATAGTTGACTCTGGTAACTTCGACTGGATGAAATACGGAAAGAAGTTCCATGGCTTAACTGAACCAGATGAATCATATCATGGTATTACTTATTGCGAACGCTTTGGTAAGCTTGCTTATATTACAAAAGCTACTGCTCAATTAATGAGAGACTTTGGATCTATCCAATCTCCACAAAATGCTTTCTTATTAAATATTGGTTTAGAAACACTACATTTAAGAGTTGCTAGACATTGCGAAAATGCGCTTAAGGTAGCCAAATTCTTAGAATCTAATCCAAAGGTTGCTTGGATTAATTATTCTGATCTAGAAAATGATAAATATCATGCATTACAACAAAAATATCTTCCAAATGGAAGCTGTGGTGTAATGGCATTTGGTATTAAAGGTGGTAGAAG
>JAILIR010000008.1 GCA_024695185.1 bacterium
TTATGTAATAGGGTCTGATAATATAAAAAAGTTAGATACATGGATAGAGTATAAAAAATTATTACATGATTATAAATTTATAGTTTTTAATAAATATAGGTTAGACTTAACTGATATCATAAATGAGAAATATAGTGAATTCAAGAATAACTTTGTTATTGTTGAACTTAATTTAGAAGTATCAAGTTCTGAATTTAGAAGAACAAAAAATAAAGAATTAATAAGTGAAGAAGTTTATGATTATATAGTAAAAAATAATTTATACGAGGTGATAAAATGAAAAACGGATTTTTAAAACTAGCAAACGTAACTCCTAGAGTCTACTTAGGAAGTGTATGTGATAACATTAAGGAAATCAAAAAAGCATTAAAAAATATTGATGCTGATATAGTTACTTTCCCTGAACTTGCTGTTACTGGTTATTCTTTAGGTGATTTATTTTATGCAAGTGATATTATTAATGAAGCTGAAGTAGCTATAAAAGATTTCTTAAGCACTAATAAATTTAATGGTATTGTTATTATGGGCGCACCAGTAAAAATAGATAATGCTCTATATAACTGTGCATTAGTTATACAAAAGGATGTTATTTTAGGTATCGTACCTAAAACATTCTTGCCTAACTTTGGCGAATTTAGAGAAAAAAGATGGTTCAAAAGTGACTATGACTTTGATAGCGTAATTTATGCTGATTTGGAAGTGCCATTTGGTAATATTAAATTTATTGATGAATACAACAAAGTAAAGTTTGGTGTAGAAATCTGTTATGATATGTTTGCACCTATTTCTATGTCTAGCATCTATGCTATTAATGGATGTAATATGATATTCAATATTGCCGCAAGCGATGAAGTAGTAGGTAAAGATTCATCTAGACGT
Organism: bacterium; assembly: GCA_024695185.1. Lineage (GTDB taxonomy): Bacteria > Bacillota_I > Bacilli_A > Acholeplasmatales > JAEDCM01 > RGIG10196. The sequence continues at coordinate 880 of JAILIR010000008.1, forward strand.
AGTTTTATTCAATCTAAATCTAAGGAATGTTGTGCAATTTATTCATACACATCAACTGGTTTAACTGATTCAACTAGTACATGCATTTTTGGTGGTGCTAGAGTAGTTGCAGCTAATGGTAAATTATTAAATAGCGCAGAGCTATATAAGATGGATACTAATATAATGTATACAATTTGTGATATTGATAAAATCAATTATGCTAGAGATAGATTTATAGCTTTAAATGATTCAATAGGTGTAGTTGATACTTATATTCAAACTGTATTCTTTACTCTTCCTGAAAAAGAATACTTACCAGCAATAGATCAAACTCCATATGTTCCAAAAGAAAATATTAAAGAATCTTTTGAAACAATAGCTAATATTTTAGAGCTTGCATTAGCAAGAAGAATAGAAGTAACAAATTCTAAGACTGTAGTTGTTGGTATATCAGGTGGACTTGATTCAACACTTACACTTTTAACTGCTTATAAAGCATTTAAACGTCTTAAAAAAGATGTTAAAGATATAATCGCAATAACTATGCCAGGACTTGGTACAAGTACTCGTACAAAGACTAACGCTGATGTTTTAATGGAAACTTTAGGTGTAACAAGAAGAGAAATATCAATAGAAAAGGCAGTATTAGGCCATTTTAAAGACATTAATCATGATGAAAATGATATAAATGTAACTTATGAGAATGCACAAGCTAGAATTCGTACATTAATATTAATGAATGTCGCAAATGATAATGGAGGCATTGTTTTAGGTACTGGTGATATGTCAGAAATTGCACTAGGATGGGCTACTTATAATGGAGATCAAATGAGTATGTATAATACTAACTGTAATATTCCTAAGACTTTAGTTAGATTTATGGTTAAAGCTTATGCCGACTATGAATTTAAAAATTGTAAGGATACTTTATATGATATTATTGATACACCAATATCTCCTGAACTAAATAAAGATCAAAAAACAGAAGATAGTGTTGGTAAATATGAAATTAATGATTTTATTCTTTATAACTATTTAGAAAATGGTTATACAACTGATAAGATTAGTTATTTATTAGAAAAAGCATTTGATATTGATTCTAGTAGTTATATTAAGAATTTCTTTAATAGATTCTATAGCCAACAATTTAAGCGTGAAGCTAGTCCTGATGGAGTAAGAGTATTTGATATGGCACTAGATCCTAGAAGTGGATTTGTAATGCCAAGTGATGTTGTAAGGAGAATAAAATAATGAAAGTAATTTTAGGATTATCAGGTGGAGTTGATTCAGCTGTAGCCGCAATAAACTTAATAAATGATGGCTATGAGGTTGAAGGCGCATTTATGCGTAACTGGGACTCTATGCTTAATAATGATATCTTAGGTAATCCTAATGATTTTAATGATGTTTGTCCACAAGAAAAAGATTATATGGATGCCTTGGATGTTGCTAATAAATTAGGCATTAAATTACATAGAATAGATTTTGTACAAGAATACTGGGATAAAGTATTTACTTACTTTTTAGATGAATATAAAAAAGGTAGAACACCTAATCCTGATATTTTATGCAATAAAGAAATAAAATTTAAATGCTTCTTAGATTTTGCGATGAAGCAAAATGCAGATTTTATTTCTTTATTGCATAAAATATCAGGATTAGGTGTTCTACCTTTTTTATATTCATC
>JAILIR010000128.1 GCA_024695185.1 bacterium
AACATACTTACATTATGCTATATCTTCATACCCACATAATATACAACTAATCCTATCTGATGAAGGATTTGGTAAAAATGAATATATCGAAACAACTAAACCAATTGTCGTTATTACTGCACCAGGACCTGGTTCAGGAAAGATGGCAACATGTCTATCACAACTATATCATGAACATAAAAGAGGGATTAATGCTGGATATGCTAAATATGAAACATTCCCTATTTGGTCAATTCCACTAAAGCATCCAGTTAATCTTGCTTATGAAGCAGCTACAGCTGATTTAAACGATGTTAATATGATTGACCCATTCCATTTAGAAGCTTATGGCACATTAGCTGTAAACTATAATAGAGATGTTGAAGTATTCCCAGTACTAAAAACAATGTTTGAAGAAATTTATGGTGAATCTCCATATAAATCACCTACAGATATGGGTGTAAATATGGCAGGATTTGCAATTATTGATGATGAAGCTGCTTGTGAAGCTAGTAAAGCTGAAATTATTAGAAGATATTTAGATGCTTTATGTGATTATAGAAATGGTAAGATTAAAGAGGAATCAGTTGACAAAATAGCCTTACTTATGAGACAATTAGATATATCAGTGGATGATAGAAAGTGTGTTAAGGCAGCTCTAGAAAAGGCTGAACTTACAGGAACTCCATCAATGGCACTAGAGTTCCCTGATGGAACAGTTATTACAAGTAAAACAAGTGATTTGCTTGGTGCTAGTGCAGCTTTAATTTTAAATGCACTAAAGCATTTAGCAGGTATTAGAGATAAAATGTTATTGTTATCAAAGAATATTATTAAACCTATTCAAGATTTAAAGATTAATCAATTAGGAAATCATAATCCTAGATTACACTCAGATGAGGTATTAATTGCACTTGCTATATGTGCAACAACAAATACAACAGCTGAACTTGCATTAAGTCAGCTAGATAAACTTAGAGGATGTGAAGTTCACTCAACAGTAATGTTGCCAAATGTGGATGTTAATGTCTTCAAAAAATTAGGTATAAATTTGACTTGCGAGCCAAATTTCTATGCAAAGAAACTTTATAGAAAATAATAAAAGGAGGAAAAAACTATGGGATTCTTTAAAGAGTTTAAAGCATTCATTTCTAGAGGAAACGTTCTAGATATGGCTGTTGGTGTAGTTATTGGTAATGCGTTTGGCGCAATCGTTACTGCACTAGTAAACATTTTACTAAGCGTATGCTTATGGGGTGTACCAGGAGGCTTAAAAGGATTAGTAACTGTACTACCTGCTGCTAACAATGTTCAAAGAGGTATGAACGCTGAAATTGGTTTAGGACAAAGCTTCAAAGCAAGCGAACTTCAAAAACTTGGTGAAGCTCTTGCTCATGCTAACTATCCTGATTTAGCTACAACAGATGCTGGTTGGATTAATGCAGTTGAAGGTGCTAAAGGAACTATTCTTGGTAAGTACACACTTCATGGAACAACTTACACTTATAACATGAGTGCTGTTATTGACTGGGGTGCATTCATTAATGCAATTATCAGTTTCTTAATTATTGCTTTAGTATTATTCATCATAGTTAGAACTGCTAATAAGGCTGCTGCTAGAAGAGCTGAATTCTTAGAAAAAAGAGCTGCTGAAAAAAATGCAGTAGCAGAAGCAGAAGAAACTCCTGCTGAATAATAGATTAAATAAAAAAAGGCCATTTGAAGCCTTTTTTTATTGCTCTTTTTTATTCTTTTCTTTTAAAATATCTTTTAATTCATCAACAGTAAATATATATTTTGTATTACAGAAATTACATACTGTTTCTATATCTTTATCATCATTAATCATTTCTTCTAAATCACTATTTTTTAACATCTTTAAGCTTCTGGAGAAGTTTTCTTTACTACATCTACAATACCATTTTAGTGGCATATTAGTATCAAGTAATTCATAGTTATTTTCACCAACTAATTCCTTAATGATATCTTCAGGAGTATATCCTTCTTTAACCATTGTAGAAACTTCTTTAATATTTTTAAGTTTATTCTCTAGTTCACTTATTACTTCTTCACTACAGTTAGGTAATACTTGAATAATAAATCCGCCTGAAGCAAGGATAGTATTATCTTCATTTACAAGTACTCCTAAACCAACAGAAGAAGGGATTTGCTCGCTAGCCGCAAAGTAATATGTGAAGTCATCAGCAATTTCACCTGTTTGTAATGGTGCTGAAGAAGTAAAAACTTCATTATTAATAATAGTTTTAACTTCTAAAAGTCCATCATTACCTACTGCATAACTTACATTTATTTTTCCACTATCATTATATTGATAGAATTGATAAGGATCTCCTACATACCCTCTAACTGTTCCATATTTAGTAGCTTCAACAACGATATCTTTAATTGGTCCACCACCATTAATTTTAACTGTGACATTTTCTTCCTTTAAAATGGCAGTTAACAAAGAAGCTGTCATTGTTCTACCTAGTGCTGCACTACTACTAGGCCATAAATCATGACGCTTTTGTGCTTCAGCTACTAAATCAGTAGTAACAGCCGCATATATTCTAATTTGTTTATCATAGGCTAAAGCCTTTGTTAATGTATCCATAATAATCACCAAAAGTATTATATCACAATTTTTAATTGTGTGATATAATTATTA
>JAILIR010000144.1 GCA_024695185.1 bacterium
CTTTGCATAACATTAATGGGTTTTTCTCGTTTTTTATCAGTTACATTATTAATTGATAGTCCTAAATTTTTATTACTATTAACTACTACATTTTCCATAAGATCATCCCTTTCTTGTTTGCCTATATTATATAATATAAAGTGCGAAAAATCCACTAATAACCACATTTTTCAGTTTTTCTTCACTTACTTTTCACATTATTCACAAACCTATCACATAAAAAAGACCCTCTGTTATTTAGAGGGCCTAAAATAAGGATAAATAGTTGTTATGGGGGAGAGAAACAATCCTTATTTTATACTTGCTGATTGGCTAGCTAATACTGTTGTAGTTCCGTTATATGAATTACTATTTTTATAACTAATCACTGTTGATCCAACAGTTACTGTATGACTACCGCTAGTACTTCCACTACTACTTTGTGTTTTTGTAAGATTTGTAGATATTTTTGTTTGATAATAGCCAACTATAATTACTGTTCCACCTGTTATTTTTAATGTTCCATCTGCATCAATAGGTGATGCCATCTCTTGATTTGGTCCACGAGTTATAATTGTTCCACCACTAATAGTTATTGTTCCATTAGAATCAATTCCATCTGTGTCACCGTTTGGAGATACTGTGGCATCCAATAGTCCACCAGTGACATTAATTGCATTTGAGGCATTTACAGCATCATCATTAGCAAATACTGTTGTGCTTCCACCATTAATATTAATAGTATTACCTTCAATTCCTTCATGAGATTCAGCAATATATATTTCACCATCATCAATTGTTAGTGCACCATCGGCATGAATAGCATCATCGCTAGCTTTCAATTTTAGTGTTCCACCACTAATGGTAATATTTGCACTTGCTTTAACACCTGTATCTAAAGTGTCATCATTTGTATGCAAACAATCATCATATGTATAAGCAAATATATTACCAGCACTTACATTAATATATTCATTTGCTTTTATAGCTTTTGCAGATTCATCTGCTTTTTCCGCAGCTTGTCCTCCATTAAAGCCTCCACCATCAAAACCGCCACCAGGTATTTGAGGAGATGCATAATAGTTTTGTAGTTTTATTTCACTATTAACTGTTGAAGTTGTTAGTGTATAGGAAGAGTAAATGTTTGTATAAATATCAACTGTTGGAGTATAAGTTATTCCATCACTATCAGTTGATGTTCCAATTTCTACAGCATATGCTGCATCGATTCCATCACCATAAGAGTTTATAGTTATAGTACCACCATTAATATAGATATAACCTTGTTGATTACCTTTGCTGCTTAAATCGGAATTTGATGTTCTAATTCCATTATTACCAGCGATAATACCAATTGTTGGATCTTCTTCTATAGTAACTTTATCATTACCTTTTATACCATTGTTCATTGCTTTTACAAGCATTGTACAATTCTTAATCTTGACATTATCTTTTCCGTGAATTCCACTATTATTTAAGCTTGTAATAGAAATGGTTCCTTTACCAGAGAATTTAAGATCGCCATTAGAAGCATAAATAGCTGCTTTACCAATTGTATCATCTTCACTTTCTGAATAATCAGTTGTTCTATTATCATATATATAATTAGTAGTATTCTTTTTGATTTTTAATGTTACTTCACTAGCATCATTTACAAATATAGGAGAAATGCTTGAATTAGAAATAGATACACCTTCAAAAGAAATTTCTACTTCACAATCACTTGCATCGACATATATTTGGCCATCTTCTAGTTTTCCACTAGCAACATAGCTTCCTGCATTACTTATTGTATATATTCCATTTACACCTTCAATAACATTATCATCACTATCTTTTAGAATAAAGCTAGCAGTAATCTCATCATCATCTATTTCAATATTAGATGTATTCCCGTTGACATCATCTCCAGTTACATCGCCTGTATTACTTGAACTATTTGTTTTTGTTGTGATAACACTATTACCAGTTGTTGAATTAGTAATAATCGATGTTTCATCTTTTTTTGAGCAACCAAATAGCGTATAAGTCATTGCTAATGCCATTATAGGGATTATTATTTTTTTTAACTTCATATAATCATATCCTTTCGCCTTAAGATAGTTTTATTATATTTTATTAATGTGATAAATATGTGAATATAAAAAGAAAAGCAATTGAATTAATCAATCGCTTTAACCTTTATTTTAAAATAGAATGTTGTTCCATCTTTCTCATTTGATGTAACACCATATTCTAAATGATGTAGTTCAAATACATTTTTAACAATTGATAAGCCTAAACCAGTCCCAACAGTATTTCTCTTATGACTGTTTTCATCTCTATAGTATTCATCCCATATCTTCTTTTGCTTATCAACATCTATTACACTTCCATAATTTGTAACTTTGAAAATTGCTATATCATTATCCTTTAATAAACTAACATCTATTGTTTTATTATCACCTGAATAATTTATGGCATTACCAATTAAATTATAGAATACAGCATTCATCTTTTTATTATCCGCATCAACTATTATTTTATCATCAATATTGGAATTGATAACATATCCATTATTCTTCATAACATCAAATCTAATTAAGCAATCATTTAGTAAGCATGATAAATCTATTTCCGATAATTCTAATTCCATAGATCCACTTTCAAGCTTAGATAATAATAATACATCATTAACTAAATCACTTAATCTATCTGATTCATTAATAATAATATCAAGTGCTTCATTTCTTTTAGTCTCATTATCGCTATATAAATCCTTAATCATTTCAGCATAGGATTTTATAATAGTTAAAGGTGTCTTTAAATCATGAGTGATATTTGCGGTAATACTTCTTTTATATTCATCACTTCTTTTAATCTCTACCTCAGCATTAGATAAGGTATTAGCTAATTCAGCAACCTCTTTATAACCTTTATCAGAGAATTCTACATTATAATTGCCACTTGATAATTCCTTAGCTTCTTTTGTTAATATTTCAAGTGGATTTGATAGTGAACGAGAAGCGACAAATGTGAATATAACGCCAATTACTACAGCAAATATAGTAATAAATATAAGCTGTTCAGTTATAATCATTTTTGTTGCGGTAATAGGTGTAATTCTAGTAGATGCAATGAACAATTCATTAGTTCCTTCTATTTCTTTAATATACATGTAAAGATCAAAATTATTATCTGAATATATTATTTTATCTTCATCATATTCATTTAATATTTCTCTTTCATTAAAATCAAAGGAGAACCTACCAATCATTTCACCATTTTTAGGCACTAAATGTTTTTCACCTTTATCGTTAATTTCAATACTTGCCACATATATATGGATATTATCCATCATAGCATCTCTTGATAATTCATTAATTTTAGAGTTATCTAAAATATATTCATTATAATATTTATTTGCTCTACTCTTTAAATTAGATTTACTTCTTTGTTCATAATATGGAGTAATTAGAAAAGTTTGAAATAACCAAATAACTAAAAGTAATATTCCTATAAGTAGGAAAAAGTAAAATGCTACATTAAATCTAAGTGATTTACTTCTTTTCTTCAAATTTGTAGCCTAAAAATGGTGAAATGATTGGTAGGTTCTCCTTTGATTTTAATGAAAGAGAAATATTAAATGAATATGATGAAGATAAAATAATA
>JAILIR010000174.1 GCA_024695185.1 bacterium
AACAAATATATAAAGCTATTCCAAATATACCATCTATAACTCTTATAAATTTATTTTCTCTTAAAATATGAATAAAGAATTTTAGAATTAAACATATAATTGCAGTTCCTAAAAATAGAATTAAAAACGCAATAACATATAATAATACACTAGTAATAATACTAGATATACTAGTAGCTACTTGATTAGCTATATCTTCACCACTTGCGTTTGAACTTGCAATTTTAGCTAAAAATTCAGGAATACCACCTTCAGTTAATCTAGTTACAACTTCATCTTGTGTAGTTAAACCTGACAACTGTTGTTTAGTAATAACATTATTATAAATTTTTTCCTGTAAACTAGCACCAAACCAATTATATAGAACAGAGTTTGCAAAATAAGATGAGAATGCAAGTGCAAATAAAAATCCAAATAAAGAATTTGCAAGACTTACAGTCTTAGTTAAAAAACCTTTTTTTGCTCCGATAATAACAGCAATAATAGCTAACAATATAATAATTAAATCAAGAATTCCAAATTTATCTGAATATCCATAATTCATTAAAAACATACATTCATCACTTCCACTTAAATTATATAATATAACATACTTTCACATAAGGAAATTTTGTGAAAAAAAAGGCTTCCCCCACATCACATAAACACTTAAGGCTGCTACCTTCCGGTCCTGACCTGATTCATGCCACATGATTGGGCGAAGCATAATAATTTTAGCATATAATATGCCTAATTTCAATATCTATTTACTTCTTAGTTTTTTAAAAAATTCTTGTAATAAAGATTTTGATTCTTCTTCTAATAAACCTTGGAAAACATTAATTTTAGGATTTTGAAAATTATATTCAAATAAGTTTAATTTAGAACCACAACATCCCATAGCTTTATCAAACACACTAAAATAAACATTACTTATTTGAGATTGCATAATCGCACCCATACACATAGCACAAGGTTCTAAAGTTACATATAAACTACAATCATTTAATCTCCAATTATTTAAATTTTTAGAAGCATCAGCTATAGCGTTTATTTCAGCATGTGAATACACAAGTTTAGAAGTTTCCTTTAAGTTATGTCCTCTTCCAATAATCTTGTTATCTTTAACAATTACACAACCTACAGGAATTTCATTTTTAGAAAAAGCAAGTAATGCTTCTTTATATGCTTCTTCCATAAAAGATTTATTCATGGAATAATACCTTATGGCATTTTCTACATCTTGCTTCATAACTTTCCTTAGCGCCTACAAGTACAACAGGATCATCATAATAAGCTTCATGTCCATCAATAATTCTTTGTGTTCTTGTAGCTTCTTCACCACAACATAAGCATATAGCAGTAAGTTTAGTTATTTTTTCAGCATACGCAAGAAGTTTAGGCATAATACCAAATGGTTCACCTCTAAAGTCTAAATCAAGACCACCACAAATAACTCTAAGTCCTTTGCTTGCTAAATCGTTACAAACTTTAATCATTTCTTCATCAAAGAATTGTACTTCATCAATAACGACAGCTTGTATAGAATCATCTAAAAATTTATAAATATCACTAGCTTTATTTATATTTATGGCTTCAATCTTTCTAGAATTATGACTTGCTATTTCAGTTTTAGAATATCTATCATCAATAGCTGGTTTAAATGCTAAAAATTTCTTTTTAGCATATTCCATTCTTACAATTCTTCTAATTAATTCTTCAGTCTTTCCTGCAAACATAGGTCCACAAATAACTTCAATATATCCTGTCTTATTTAAATTATATTCCATATTCAAAATCTCCTTATATATATTTTATTAAAAACTAAAGAAAAAAGCACTACCAAAGTAGTGCAATATTTTTCTATTACTTCTTAAAACCGTAACGCTTATTGAACTTATCAACAGCACCATCATTTTGAGTAAATGCTTGTTTACCTGTATAGAATGGGTGGCAGTTTGAACAAGTGTCAACACGGATTTCATCTAAAACTGAACCAGTTTCAAATTTAGAACCACAAGTTGTGCAAGTTACAGTAACTTTTTTGTATTCTGGATGAATATCTTTTTTCATAACGTTATATCTCCTTCCGCCATGGTGTCTAGCACCATAGAAAGTTTACTTTAGTAATATACCATATATCAAATAAATATTCAAGCATAATTTTAATTTTTAAAACATTTTTAAATATTTATTGATTTCCCATTCTGTAACTGTAGTTCTAAATTCATCCCATTCAATTTGCTTTGCTTCAATAAGTTTATTAGTTAAATGTTTACCAATAGCTTCTTGCATAAGTGTATCTTTTTTAAACTCGCAAATGGCTTCTTTTAAATTTTCAGGTAAGCTTCCAACTCTAAGATTTTCTCTTTCTTGTTGAGAACAAGCAAACAAATTAGTATGAATTGCATCAAAATGTTCACATTTACCTTCGATACCAGATAAACCAGCACGTAATAAAACAGAAGCAGCAAGATATGGATTAGCTGTTGTATCTACGCTTCTAACTTCAGCACGTGTTTTTAAACCTCTAGCGCTTGGAATACGAATCATAGTAGAACGATTTGCAGTAGACCAAGAAATATAACAAGGAGCTTCAAAACCAGGTACAATTCT
>JAILIR010000121.1 GCA_024695185.1 bacterium
ATTACTAGATGTTACACCTCTATCACTTGGTATTGAAACATTAGATGGAGTATTTACTAAATTAATTGAACGTAATACTACTATTCCAACAAGTAAATCACAAATCTTCTCAACAGCTGCTGATAACCAACCAGCCGTAGATATCCATGTATTACAAGGTGAACGTCCAATGGCTGCTGATAACAAGACTCTAGGTAGATTCCAACTTGGAGATATTCCACCAGCACCAAGAGGAGTTCCTCAAATTGAAGTTAAATTTGATATCGATGCTAATGGTATCTTTAATGTAAGTGCTAAAGATTTAGGTACAGGTAAGACTCAAAATATCACTATTCAAAGTGGTTCAGGATTATCTGATGCTGAAATTGAAAAGATGGTTAAGGAAGCTGAAGAAAATGCTGATGCTGATAATAAACGTAAGGAAAAGGCTGATACATTAAATGATGCTAATAACTTAATCTTCCAAGTAGAAAAAGCTTTAAGAGATCTTGGAGATAAAGCTACTCCTGAAGAAAAAGCTGAATGTGAAGCTGGTATTAAAGAATTACAAGAAGCTATCGATAAGGATGATATAGATTTAATCAAAGAAAAGAAAGAAGCTCTTGAAAAGAAAGCTCAAAACGTAGCTATTAAGGCTTACCAACAAAACCAAGGTGCAACTGATCCAAATGCTGGAAATAACCAAGGAAATGGTGGATCAACTAATAGCGATGGAACAGTTGATGCTGAATACGAGGATATTAACTAATAAATATAACTAAAAATTATTTCTTAAGGTGGTGGTAGTATGGCCAATAAAAGAGATTATTACGAGGTTCTTGGCGTAAGTAAGAATGCAACAGATGATGAGATTAAAAAGGCCTATAGATCTCTTGCAAAGAAATATCACCCTGATGTTTGTAAAGAACCAGGCGCAGAAGAAAAATTCAAAGAAGTAAATGAAGCCTATGAAAATCTATCTGATCCACAAAAACGTCAAATGTATGATCAATATGGTTTTGATGGACCACAAGCAAATTTTGGTGGTGCAGGTGGCGCTGGATTTGGCGGATTTGAAGATTTAGGTGATATATTCGCATCATTCTTTGGCGGCGGTGGAGCTAGACAAAGAAGTAGGGGCGGAGTTAAACGTGGAGATGATATCGAACGTTTAATGGATTTACAATTTGAAGAAGCTGTATTAGGATGTAAAAAGACTATAAGTGTAGACGTTGCCGAACCATGTACAGCTTGTGGTGGTACAGGTGCTTATTCAAAAAGCGATATTGTTACATGCTCTAAATGTCAAGGTAGTGGTTATGTAACAATTGAACAACGTACTATATTTGGTATGACTAGAAGTCAAACAGTATGTCCAAAATGTGGTGGACGTGGTCAAGAAATCAAGAAGAAATGTGAAAAATGTAATGGTAAAGGTTCACAAGTTAAAAACAAGAACATCGAAGTCACAATTCCTGCAGGTGTTGATACAGGCTTACAAATTAGACTTGAAGGAAAAGGTGGCGCTGGTGAACTTGGTGGTGAACCAGGTGATCTATACATTAGATTTAGGGTAAAACCACATAAAGTATTTAAACGTGATGGTGATACTATTATTCTTGAAGCTCCATTATCATTTAGTGATGCAGTGCTTGGTACTAGTGTAGCGGTACCTACAATATATGGTGATGTTTCACTTAAGATTCCTGCAGGTACACAAAGTGGTACGAAATTCAGATTAAGAGAAAAAGGTGTTCAAAACGTTAGAACTAAACGTAAAGGTGATCAAATTGTTATTGTTAATTTAGTAACACCAACAAATCCAACACCTGAAGAAAAGAAAATGTTTGAACAACTTAAAAATATTGAAGTTAAAGAGAAGAAGAGCGTTTGGGATAAATTTAAAGCATTATTTAAGAAGTAGGAGAAATCCTACTTTTTTATAATATTTATTATTGCTGTATTAATAGCATTTGAATTTAATACACTAGCTACTCGTATATTACAAAAGAGAATAGCTAAAAAGATAGATGCTGATATTCATGAAGATGAAAAAATAGAAGAAATAGATGAAGAAGAGTGTTAGATTATTTC
>JAILIR010000225.1 GCA_024695185.1 bacterium
TGGATTCATAGTAGTCTTATTTATTAAAACATTAATTCACCGTAGCTTGGTACAGGCCAAATATTAGAATCAACAATTAATTCTAATTTGTCTATTGGGTATCTTAAATTACCCATGATAGTAAATACTTCCTTACGGTAGTACATTGCCTTTTTCATACCATCAGGTTTAGTTTCTGCGATACTAACCTTTTCTTTTAAGGCATCTAGAGCATCTTTTGCTTCTAGTAATAATACTGATGTATCATTAAGTGTTTTTTCTAGGTTACTTGTGATAGCTTCTTTAGATGCTTCTTTCATGTTATTGATTGTTTTAGCAAGGTTATTCATATATTTGATAACTGCAGGAATATATTGTTTTGAAGCCATTTCTATCATTGTGTTAGCTTCAATATTTATTGTTTTTGCGTAGTTATCATAATATATTTCAGCACGGCTTTCTAACTCTGATTTTTGGTAGATATTGTTTCTAGCCATAACTTCAATAGTATGTGGATCTACTAAAGCCTTAATAGATTCAGCGAAGCTTGCGGCATTAGGTAATCCTCTTTTCTTAGCTTCCTTCTTCCATTCTTCAGTATAGTTATTACCATTGAATATTATTTTTTGATGAGCTGTTAGAGTTTCTTTAATAACTTCTCTAACATCCTTCTTGTTAATTAGAACTTGATCAGTCATTTCTCTAATAGCATCCGCAACTACACCATTAAGCATAATGTTAGTACATGCTATAGAAATAGATGAACCAACCATTCTAAATTCAAACTTATTACCAGTGAAGGCAAATGGACTTGTTCTATTTCTATCTGTGGCATCCTTATTAAATGTAGGAATAGTATCTACACCTGTATTCAATACATCACCCTTTTTACTTGTTGTAGCTTGTCCACTATTTATGATTTGATTTACGATATCACCAATTTGATCTCCTAAATAAATAGATAGAATTGCTGGAGGTGCTTCATGTGCACCAAGTCTAAAGTCATTACCTGGACCACTTGCGGCATGTCTTAGTAATAAGGCATTCTCATCAACGGCTTTAATAACGGCTGTTAAGAAGAATAAGAATTCCATATTTTCATGTGGAGCTTTACCTGGAGAGAATAAATTCTTACCACTATCAGTAATTAAACTCCAGTTATTATGCTTACCACTACCATTAACACCCTTAAATGGTTTTTCATGAAGTAGGCACTCCATATTATGATGTCTAGCTACTCTTCTTAATGTTTCCATAATTAATTGGTTATGGTCTGTAGCTACATTTACAGGAGCATAAATAGGAGCTATTTCAAATTGAGCTGGCGCAGCCTCATTGTGTTGAGTTTTCGCATAAACACCCAATTTCCATAATTCTATATTTACTTCCTTCATAAACTCTAAAACATTTTCTTTAATAGTTCCAAAGTAGTGAGCTTCTACCTCTTGACCCTTTGGAGCTTTAGCACCAAATAGTGTTCTACCTGTAAACATTAAATCTTCTCTTTTTAAGAATTTATCTCTATCTACTAAGAAATATTCTTGTTCAGGACCAACTGATACAGTAATACTCTTACAATTTTCTTTAAATATTTCATTTAAAGCTCTAACAGTTTCTTTATTAATAGCACTAATACTTCTAAGTAATGGTGTCTTCTTATCAAGAGCTTCACCTGTATATGAACAGAAAATAGTAGGAATACATAAAGTAACACCAGCTGTAGATTCCTTTAAGAATACTGGTGAAGTACAATCCCATGCAGTATATCCTCTTGCTTCAAATGTTTGACGTAGGCCTCCTGAAGGAAAACTTGATCCATCTGTTTCACCTTGGATTAATTCCTTACCAGAGAATTCTAAAATCATTTTGTTATTTTTATCTAGCGACATAAAAGCATCATGCTTTTCAGCAGTTAAGCCTGTCATTGGTTGGAACCAATGTGTAAAGTGTGTTGCACCCTTTTCCATAGCCCAATCCTTCATAGCAGCTGCTACTTCATCAGCAATAGATAGATCTAGTTTTTCTCTGTTTTCAATAGTCTTTTTTAATTTTTGATAAACGTCATTTGATAGACGTTCTTTCATTACTTTGTCATTAAAGACATTCTTTTCAAAATTATCAATTAAACAATTTGGCATAATAATATACCTCCCACAAACCTAATACATAAAGTATTATATCATTTTTCTTAAATAAAACATAGTTGTTTTATTAAAGAGGTGATATAAAAGAAAAAGTGCAAATGGAAAAATTATCCATTTTGCACTTTTATATTAATGTGCTTGAAGTCCCTCTATTGAAAAATCATGTGTAACAGTTATAGTAAATGTTTTGGTGCTTCCTTTACTCATAATTTGATAAGGAATAACCTCTACTTCATCTTCACCATCAACATAATAGCCCCCAACCTCAAACTTACAGTAAGGACTACTTATAGTTATATTTATTTTTTGACCGTCATCAACGAATAAGTATCTTCCTTCAAATTCTAATGGTTCACCATATTCATTTGTAGCACTATAAGTGGCTCCAGCATGAGCAAATCCATAACCTACTTGTATAACCCTTCTATCCATTCTATCTTCAACTACTACTCTTATATCTGATTCAATATAGAATGAAGCGAAAGCCAAATATTCACCTTCCTCTTCATCAAAATAGTTGAATAATGCTACTGCTTTTACTACATTTCTATAGTCATATACTTTAACAATATAATCTTCAGCTACGCCTAGTGTTGAAACTTCTAAATTGACTTCCTTCCAGAAATCTAGACCGTTAGTAGTATCAATTTTTTCACTTGTGTATGGGTCATATAATGCATACTTAAATGAACTACTTCCTTCAAGTGTGATATTAAATTTCTTACCATCTGGACAAGATTCAGTTACAATGTGTAAATCACAGTTGAATTCTTCAATATACATTGAATTAGTTTCATTTGGATCTAGAAGTATATTATCAACACCATCATTAACATTTTTATATGCAACAGCATAA
>JAILIR010000009.1 GCA_024695185.1 bacterium
AAAGAAAATTGATGAATTACTAACTGAAATAAAAGTTGAAAAGAAATAATTATAAGGCATAGTTTAACACTATGCCTATATTTTTTTATAAAAAAATATTTACTATTTATTTAAAAAGGTTATAATAATATATGTGAAGGAGATGTAATAAAAAATGAATAATTTATTTAAAAAATGTGTTGCTGAATTTATAGGTACATTTGTATTAGTGTTCTGCGCATGTGGTGTTGCAGGATATACTCATGGTGATCCAGTTGCAACATCATTAGCATTCGGTTTAGTAATCGTTGCTATGGCTTATTCAATTGGTAGAATTTCAGGATGCCATATTAATCCAGCTGTATCAATTGCTTTCTTAATTAAGAAGAAATTGACTGTTAAAGAATTCTTTGCTTATGTAGGAGCACAAGTTCTTGGTGGATTTATTGGTGCATTATTAATCTTTGGAATCTTCAAGATGAATACAGGTTCAGTTATGGGACTTGGAGATGCTTCAAACTACACACCTACAGGTGAATTAAAAGTTGGTCCAATCTTCGCTGCTCTATTAGTAGAAGTAGTATTAACTTGTATTTTCGTATTTGTTATTTTACATGTTACTGATGAAAAGAGCGAAAAGGTAAGTGGTAAACTTGCAGGAATCATTATTGGATTTACATTAGTATTAGTTCACTTAATTGGTATTGGTCTAACTGGTACATCAGTTAACCCTGCTAGAAGCTTAGCTACAGCAATTACTTCAGCAATCTATTTTGATTCAACTGAAGCTTTAAAACAAGTATGGATCTTCATCTTAGCTCCACTTGCTGGTGGTGCACTAGCTGCTATTCTTCATACATTATTAACAAAAGAATCAGCTGAATCTAAAGAAGAAGTTAAAGAAGAAAAAGCAGAAACAAAAGAAACTCAAGAATAATTATTTATTTAACAATAAAACGGCTCATTCAGCCGTTTTTTGTTTTCTTTAAAATTTATTAATTTTATAGTATAATATTATTAAGGAGGTGTTTTTATGAAGAAAATTGAACTACACCTACATTTAGATGGATCAGTTAGAATTAGTACTGCTAGTGAAATATTAGGTATAGATATAGAGACAGCTACTAATAAAATGAGAGGAAAGAATTTAAAATCTTTAGATGAATATTTAACTAGATTTGATCTACCTATAGAAGTAATGCAATCATATGATAATTTAAAAAGAGTAGCTTATGAATTAGCTTTAGATTTAATAGATGATGAAGTAATTTATGCTGAGGTTAGATTTGCTCCAATATTTCATACAAAAGTCCTTAATCTAGAAGAAGTATGTAAGGCAGTACTTGATGGTTTTGATTTAGTTAAAGATAAAATCAAAATAAACCTTATTTTATGCATGATGAGACACCTTCCATTTAGTGAAAACAAAAAAATAATTGATTTATATTTAAAACATATAGATTCTAGAATAGTAGGATTAGATTTGGCAGGCTCTGAATCTATGTTTCCTAATAGTTTATTTATTCAATTATTTGATATTATTAAACACGAAAAAATACCTTTTACTATCCACACAGGAGAGGTTAATAATTTAGATAATATAAAAGTGGCTCTTGATTATGGCTTTAAAAGAATAGGCCATGGAATTAATATAATTAATGATAATTCTTTAATAGAAGAAGCTAAAGAAAGAGATGTATTACTTGAAATATGCCCTACATCTAATATTGATACATTTAACTGTGACAGCTATATAAACCACCCTATTAGAAAGCTTTATGATTTAGGATTAAATATATCAATTAACACTGATGATAGAACAGTTTCTAATATCACTTTAAACGAAGAATATGGCTTACTTAAAACATATTTTAATTTTAGTGTTGATGAATTAACAAAAATTAATATTAATGCGATGAAGCACTCATTTGCGGATGATTCTACTAAAGAAGAAATTATTAGATTACTTTTGTAATTTAATTATTTCTTTTTTTTGTTTTGAATTATAAAATAATTCATTAATATGTGTTATAATTATTATTGGTGATGATATGAACGCTTTAGTAATTGTAGATGTACCGGCTAAACAAGTTAATAAACCATACACATATATAGTTCCTAAAGAGTTAGAAGCTATTATTGAAAGAGGATGTAGAGTCTTAGTACCTTTTGGTGTTAGAACTATATTAGGCTTTGTTGTTGATTTGATTGATGAAAAGGGTAATGATGATTTAAAAGAAATAGATACCTTACTTGATCTAGTTCCTGTATTAAGCGGTGAAATGCTTGAATTATCAAAGAAGATTGCTCTTGAAACTTCATCATTTTTAATTACGGTTTTAAAAACAATGATTCCTAATTCCTTATCAGTAAAATATAAGAAAACATTAAAGAAAATTAATGATATTGAAACATCATATATTGCTAAATATTTTAATAGTGATGAAATAGATTATGATGAGATAGATAAAGCTGATTTTAATTACCTAAAATATGAAATTAAAAAGAAGAATATTGAAGTAATTTATAACTGTGAAAGAAAAGATAAAATTAAAGAAGAAGCTTATGTAAAAATAGTTAAATATGACTTTTTAAAAGAAGAAAAGCAAAAAGAAATATTAGACTTTTTATTAAAGAGACAAGAAGTAAAAAAAAGCGAGCTAAAGGACTTTTCAGCATCTAGCTTAAAGACACTTGAAAAGAATGGTTTTGTTGAAATATACTATAAAGAAGTATATAGAGAAACAAAAGATATAATAGGTGAGCAAAAGGTTGTTGAAAGTCTAAATGATGAACAAAATAGTGTATATGAATCTGTTGATTTATATGATAATAAGACATACCTATTATATGGTGTTACTGGTAGTGGCAAAACAGAAGTTTATATTAAACTAATACTAGACGTACTAGATATGGGTAAGAGCGCTATATTCTTAGTTCCTGAAATATCTTTAACACCTCAAATGGCTTCTCGTGTAAAAGCTAGAATCAAAGATTGTGCCATCTTCCATAGCGCTATGTCTGATGGGGAGCGTTATGATGAATGGAGAAAAATATATAGAGGTGAAGTAAGGGTTGTTGTTGGAGCTAGAAGTGCCATATTTTCTCCACTAAAAAATATTGGTTTAATTATTATTGATGAAGAGCATGAACAATCTTATAAACAAGATACTAATCCTAGATATAATGCGAAAAATGTTGCTAGAATGAGAGCTGATTATCATAATTGTCCATTAGTTCTAGGTAGTGCAACCCCATCAGTTGATTCCTATTATAAAGCAATGAATAAGGAATATGTATTATTAAAGCTTCCTCATAGAGCAAATAATTCAGTTTTACCTAATATGCATATTATTAATATGAGTGAACAATTATCATTTGGAAATAAAACAATGTTTTCAAATACTCTTCATAATTTAATAAGTGATAGATTAGAAAAGAAGGAACAAGTAATGTTACTAATAAATAAAAGAGGTTATTCTAGCTTTGTTATGTGTAGAAGCTGTGGGGATGCTATTAAGTGTCCTAATTGTGATGTTACTATGACTTATCATAAATATAGAGATGAGCTTGTATGCCATTACTGTGGTGAAAGAAAGCCTAAACCTGAAGTATGTCCAACATGTGGTAGTAGTGCCATTAAGGATGTTGGCTTAGGTAGTGAACAGGTTGAAGAGGCTGTAAAAAAGATATTTAAGTGTGATGTTATTAGAATGGATTCTGATACTACAGCTAATAAAGGTAGTCATGCAAGATTAATAAAAGATTTTATGGATCAAAAAGCTAGTGTATTAGTTGGTACACAAATGATTTCTAAAGGCTTAGATTTTTCTAATGTTACTCTTGTAGGTATATTACTAGCTGATATCACTTTAAAAATGCCTGATTATAGAAATAGTGAAAGAACCTATGATTTAATCATGCAAGTGGCTGGGCGTGCTGGTAGAAGAAATATTAAAGGTGATGTAGTAGTTCAAAGCTATAATACAAATCACTATGCTATAGAATCAACTAAATACAACAATTATGATGTATTCTATAAAAAAGAAATTGAAATGAGAATGAATTCTAATCTTCCACCATTTGTGCATTTAACACAAATAGTAATAGAAGATGTTGATTATAAGGCCGCATATAGTAGAGGTAATCAAATTAAAAATAGGATTAGAACACTATTACCTAATGCGGTTATAATGGGTCCTGCAAGTGCTAATATTGCTAGGGTTAAAAATAAATTTAGAGTTCAAATAACAATTAAAAATAAAGATAATAACTATGCTTTATTTAAAATATTAGAAGAAAACCAAGATATCAATATTTATATTGATCATGATCCAATTCTTATTTAGGAGGTAATAATATGCGTATAGTATTTATGGGTACTCCAAGCTTTGCTGTACCAATCTTAGAAGCATTAATTAAAGAATATGAAGTGGTATTAGTTGTAACTCAACCTGATAAAGAAGTAGGTAGAAAGAAAATACTAACACCATCTCCAGTTAAAGAAGTTGCACTAAATAATAATATTGAAGTATTTCAACCAACTAAAATAAAAGAAGACTATCAAAAAATACTTGATAGTAATCCTGATATTATTATTACAGCTGCTTATGGACAAATCATTCCTAAAACTATTCTTGATTATCCAAAATATAAATGTGTTAATGTTCATGCATCCTTACTACCTAAATATAGAGGTGGAGCACCAATTCACTGGGCAATTATTAATGGTGATGAATATGCTGGTGTAACTATTATGTATATGGCAGAAAAGATGGATGCTGGTGATATCATAAGTCAAGATAAATTATTAATAGGAGAAGATGATACAACTACATTAACTAATAGATTAAGTCTATTAGGTAGAGACCTTTTGCTTAAAACACTACCTGATATATTTAGTGGAAATATTAATCCTATTAAACAAAATGAAACAGAAGTAAGCTTCGCTTACAATATAAGTAAAGAAGATGAAAAAATAAACTTAAACAATACATGTAAAATGGTGTATAATCAAATTAGAGGATTATCAACTACACCTGGTGGTTATTTAATCTATAATGATAAGAAGGTTAAAGTATATTCATCTACATTTATAGAAAAAGAAATAGATGGAGAAATAGGTGAAATAGTTGAATCTAATAAAAAACTTGGTATAAAAGTAAAAAATGGCGTAATTTACCCATTAACTATACAACTAGAAGGTAAAAATAAAATGTCTATTAAAGACTTTTATAATGGTATGCCTAATTATTTTAAGGTAGGAGAAATAGTAAAATAATCGGAGGAAGAAAATGAAGAAGCTATTTGTTAAATTGTTTTCCAAACTTAATAATATGCTTTCATTTGAAAAAGGTATTGATATTACAGATGACTATCAAGTACTTAAAAGAAAGAATATAGTTATCAAAAACATTATATTCTTTTCAAACATTACTTATACCTTGATATTATTCTTAATTTCTTTAATCGCAAGTGGAACTTCTAACTGGGTATTAACTATTATTTTTGTCCCTGTTACATTTGGATTAAACAGAACCTTATCAAAACTAATAAATGATCAAACAAATGAAAAGATTAAACAACAAATAGCTATGTACATTGCGGCATTCTATATGATATTATCATCTGTTTTAATCTACTTTAAACTTAAAACACAGATGAATGTTGATGGTATGGAATACTTAGGTATTGGTGAAGCTGGTTATATTCTAATCTACTATTCATTACTTGTTGTTTCCTTGTATCAAGATAAGAAGATGCTTATGAGTATATCTAGATGGATGTTAGTTATTATAACAATCATTCATTTTACAATTACTTATAGTATTGTTAATGCAGAATATGCAACAAGCTTAATAGAGTTTTTAAAGACATTCTTTACTACTAAAGAATTCTTGGATATCCTTTTAAGAACGCTATTTTTGATACTTTATATGGTCGTATTAATTACTAATGTTGGTATTGCTCAATATGCTTATTTAGAAAGAAAGAATGAAGCGGTTAAGCGTCAAGGAGTACAAACAGATTATAGCGATGTTGTTAATGATTTATTTAGTGTTATTTTAGGTATGAGAATAGTATCTGGTAATGATAGAGACCATATAAATCTAATATCTAAAATGGCTAAGAATTTAGGAACTACACTTAGATTATCAAACAATGACTTAGAAGAATTAAATAAATATGTATCAATGCATATTGAAGAGAGAAAGAACTTAGTTGTTGTTAAAAAAGAGAATATGAGTGAAGAAGATTATAATGAGGTTAGACGTAGAAGTGAAATAGGAGCAAGAGTTGCTAAAAGATTACAGCTAGAACAAAAGTGTGAAGATATTATTAGAACACATATTGAAGGAGCTCCAACTAAATCATTTAAAAACGAAATGAATAATATGTTAATGGATATGGAAAATCAAATAGTTTTAATTTGTGATTGCTATATCACTATGAGAGAAGCTAAAAGCTATAAGCGTCCATATTCACATAAATTAACTATTGATTTTATGAATCATGAATTAATGGATTATTTTGATGAGGAAGTATTTGATAAATTCATGAAAAATAGTGATAGCTTTGAAGAATTATATAATAGTTCATTCTAGTTTATTATTA
>JAILIR010000073.1 GCA_024695185.1 bacterium
TATAATATTTGAACTTAATAAAAATCTTATTAAGAACCGTGGAGAATAGCTAATCTGTGAAGCGGTAGCAACCTTTTAAGTTAGGTGCTTTTAGCGAGGGATATTATATCTAGCAATGAGACTAATTAAGACCTTTTGCTAGAAGGTCTTTTATTTTTGAAAAGGAGTGATATTATGGAGTTTAGACCAAGAGGAGTTTGTGCTAGTAAAATAAGCTTTGATATAGTTGATGGCAAAATGCATAATGTAAGTTTTGTTGGTGGCTGCAATGGTAATTTAAAAGCTATTTCTAAATTGGTTGAAGGAATGGAAGCAAGTAAAGTAATTGAAATACTTAAAGGAAATACTTGTGGATATAAGAACACATCATGTGCAGATCAACTAGCAATCGCAATAGAGGAGGCGTTAAAATAATGAGACATTTATTTACATCAGAAAGTGTAACTGAAGGACATCCTGATAAGATCTGTGATCAAATTAGTGATGCTATATTAGATAAGATTTTAAGTTATGATAAGTTCGCAAGAGTAGCTGTTGAAACAGTAGCTACTACAGGTATTGTTTTTGTTTGTGGAGAGGTTACAGCTAAGGATAAATTTATTCCTGATATTGATGAAACTGTTAGAGAGGTAGTTAATGAAATTGGCTACGATAGGGGAAAATATGGGTTTGATGCTGATAACATTGCGGTTATTACAAGTATCCATCCACAATCAAGAGATATAGCTCAAGGTGTAGATAGAGATGGTGCTGGAGATCAAGGTATTATGTTTGGTTATGCAACAAATGAAACACCTGAATATATGCCTCTACCTATTATGCTTGCTCATAAACTGGCAAGACGTTTAACTGAGGTTAGAAAAGAAAAAATCCTACCTTATTTAAGACCAGATGGAAAGACACAAGTGACTGTTGAATATGAGGATGATAAGCCTATTAGAATTGATACTGTATTACTTTCTACTCAACATGCTGATGGAATAACTCAATCAAGGATATTCTTAGATATTAAAAGATTTGTTTTTGATGAAGTTTTACCAAAAGATTTAATTGATGAAAACACTAAGTTTATTGTTAACCCTACAGGAAAGTTTGTTATTGGTGGGCCTAAGGGTGATAGTGGTTTAACTGGTAGAAAGATAATTGTTGATACTTATGGTGGAGCAAGCCGCCATGGTGGAGGAGCATTTAGTGGTAAGGATGCTACTAAGGTAGATAGAAGTGCATGTTATGCTGCTAGATACATTGCTAAAAATATAGTAGCTGCTGGTTTAGCTGATAGATGTGAAATTCAACTATCATATGCTATTGGTGTAGATAAGCCGGTAAGTATTTATTTAAACACATTCAATACTAATAAAGTTAGTGAAGAATCTATCATTGAATGCATTAAGAAAAACTTCCCATTAACACCTAAATGGATAATAGAACACCTAGATTTAAGAAGACCAATTTATAAGAAGACAGCAGCCTATGGACACTTCGGTAGAGACGAGGTTGAATTCACATGGGAAAATCTAGATATTGTTGATATTTTTAAGAAATTATTATAAAATAATACTGATGGGGGTATTTGTATGGATTTCAAGGAATTAGAACAAGAAAGACTTAAACGATTAGCCGCTTATAAGAAAAGAGGAAATATTGGTTTAATTGTAATGCTATGTGGTATTGCAGTTGGAGTTGGAGGTTTCTTTCTTTTAAAGGTTAATGAGAATTTTAAGATTATGATTATACTAGGTCTATTAGCTTTAGGCGTAGGAATTGGTATTTTTTCTTCAAAGCATGGTATTGCATCTAAATATGCAAGAGAATTTAAAAAGCCAGTTGTTGAAGCACTACTAAAAAAATGGTATGATGTTTACTCATATGATGAGCGTGGAGGAATGCCTTTAGCTGAAATTTATAATTCAGGTCTACTTACTAGAAGAGCTGATAGATGGCATACTGAAGATTTAATTGAAGGTATGTTTAATGGAGTACAATTTAGAACAAGTGATGTTCATCTTGAAGAAGAGCATACTTATACAGATAGTAAAGGTAACACTCATACAGAATGGATTACATTCTTTAGAGGTAGATGGTATCAATTTTTCTTAAATAGAGATTTTGAAACAATTATCCGTATTAAAGAAAAGAAAAGAATTAAAGAAATGATTACTAGAGGACTAGAAAAAGTTGAAGTTGAATCAATTGGATTTAATGATAAATTCATGGCTTATGCTATGGATGATCATAAATTCTTCTACATTTTCTCACCAGTAGTAATTGAAAAGATGTTAGAATTAGAAAAAATGCATAGAGGCCAATTTATGTTCTCTCTAGATGGAAATATTGTTAATATTGGTATTAACGACAATAGAGATTATCTAGAATTAAACTTAAAAACAGCTTTAACTGAAGAAAATATTGGTGCTTATGAATCACAAATCAATTTAATGGCTGCAATCATTAAAGAATTTAGATTTGATTCATATAAGTTCCAACAACAAACAGGTACTGAATATGTTAATAATGCTATTCATGTAGATGAAGCTGATATGGCTGAATTCATGGCTCATGATGTAGAATCTAAGATGGAAAACTTAGATAATATCGTTGAAGCTAAGCTAGATGAAATTGATAAAGCTGATAATCCTGATTATGCAGCTGAAGAAATTGATAGAATTGATGAAGAACTTGAAGGAATGGATGAAGGATTCAATAAAATGTAGGTACTTACAGAGAAATCTGTTTATACAATAAAATATTTAAGAATATAGGAGGAAAAGAATATGATTTATGCAGGTCTTCCAGTGGGAGCTATTATTGCAATTGCTATTGTTGTTTTAGTATTAGTAATAATTATTGGTTTCGTTGCTTGGTATATCAAGACAGGAAACAGATTACTAGGTATGCAAGAAGATTGCGATAACGCTGTATCACAAATCGATGTTTATTTAACAAAGAGATTTGATACATTAACAAAGATGTTAGACATTACTAAAGGTTATGCTAAACATGAAAAGGAAACTTCAATTGGTGTTGTTGAAATGCGTAGACCAGTTGCTGGTTCAACAATTGCTGAAAAGCAAGCTTGTGAAGCTCAAATGAACCAAGCTATGAAGAATATCAATATCGTTATGGAAAGATATCCTGAATTAAAGGCTGATAAGAGCTTTGGTCAATTAAACAATGCAGTTCTTGAAATCGAAGAAGAATTACAAGCTGCTAGACGTACTTACAACAGTAATGTTAAGACATTAAACAAGACAATCGTTGTATTCCCATCAAGCTTTGTTGCTAATAAGAAAGGAATCACTAAACGTGATTACTTCGAAGCAGAAGAACAAAAACGTCAAGACGTTAAGATGGATTTTAGCTAGAATTTAATTATAATAATTAGGGTTATGTTAAAAACATAGCCCTTATTTATTTTTTTATTGACTAAAATAAATTTTATGGTAAAATAACTATGTATGTAATTATTATTAATTACAAGCGTAATGGAGGTATCTTTTATGAAGGCAATAGATTATATCGTTTTAGTAGTAGCCCTATTATTAATAGTCCTAATTATGATGCAAGAATCTAAGGATAATATCCAAGATGCATTTAGCGGTGAAAAAACAGACCTTTTCAAAAACCAAAAACAAAGAGGTATAGAAAAGGTAATGAGTTTGATAACTGCTGGTGTTGCGATTTTGTTTGTTATTTTAACATTTGTTGCAACAGTAATTCCTAGATAATTAGCTATGAAAAAATGATTGCGAAATCATTTTTTTATTTGCTCTATTATATGCTATAATAGAATTAGGAGGTGATATTATGAAAGAAAAAATACTTACCTATCTAAAAACTAAAAAACGAGCAACTATGCATGATATTTGTGTAGCCTTAAATGTTAAGAATAAGACTGACGCAAATATGGTTAAAAAAGTTGTTAAAGAATTACTTGATACTAATAAAATAATACATGCTGGTGATTACTATGGCTTAATAGAAAACTTCACAAGCTATGAAGGTATTATTGAAGTAAAAGAAGCTGGCTATGGCTTTGTTACTGTTGATGGATTAAGTAAAGATATATTTATTCCTGCAGATTATGTTAATGATAGTCATACAAATGATAGAGTAAGAATTGTATTACTTCCAAAATATTCTAAATATGGTGAAAAGGATGAAGGCTGTGTAGTTGAAATCCTTGAAAGAAATATTAAAAAAATAGTAGGTGTATTTGATGGTAAAAAAATCATACCTGATGATACTAAAATAGACTATGAAATTCGTGTTAATAAAGGCCAAGAAAATGGCGCAGTTAAGGGACACAAGGTAGTCGCAACACCTACAAGCTTTCACTATGATTATATAACAGCTAGAATAGATAAAATATTAGGCCATGTTAATGACCCACATGTTGATATTTTATCTATATGTGAAGCATATGAAATACCTTATGTATTCCCTGAAGCTGTAATGGATGAAATAAAAGAAATCCCTGATCATGTATTAGATAGTGAGATGGAAGGTAGAGTCGATTATAGAGAATTATTAACTATCACTATTGATGGTGATGATGCGAAGGACTTAGATGATGGTATAAGTGTAGAATATAAGGATGATAAATACATTCTTTATGTCCATATAATGGATGTAAGCCATTATGTATTAGAAGATTCGGAAATTGATAAAGAAGCCTTCTATAGAGGTACTAGCTGTTACTTAGCTGATACAGTTATACCTATGCTACCTCACTATTTATCAAATGGAATATGTTCACTAAATGGTGGTGTGGATAGATTATGTATTACTTGTAAAATGGTAATAGATAAAAAAGGCTTTGTAATAGATAGTCATATAGAACCAACAATAATTCATTCAAATTATAGAATGACTTATAAGAATGTTAATAAAATATTAGATGGAGATAGTATTTATCCTGATTTACATGAATTAGTATTTAATTCTAGAGATCTAGCAAAGATTCTTAAAAATAGAAGAATAATAAATGGATCTATTGAATTTGAAACTGCTGAACCTAAAATAATTTGTGATGAAAAAGGATACCCTATTGAAATAAAACCACATGAGCGTGGGGTAGCTGAAAGCATAATAGAAGAATTTATGCTTATAGCTAATCAAACAGTCGCAAAGACTATCAAAAATATGAACTTACCATTCTTATATCGTATTCATGAAAACCCAGATCCAACAAAGATGGCTCAAATGGTTAAGATACTTAAAGGCTTAGGTATTAATCCTCATAAGAAAGCTGATCAAATAAGTCAGTTTGATCTACAAAAATTACTTAAAACAGTTCCAGATGATAAAAAGTGTGTTACTAATAGTGTATTGTTAAGGTGTATGATGAAAGCTAGATATTCTAAAGAACCACTAGGACACTATGGTTTAGCTTTCCAAGACTATACACATTTTACCTCACCAATTAGACGTTATCCTGATTTAACTGTTCATAGATTACTTAGAAAATACTTATTTGATTATGAATATGATAAATCATATTATACATCTATTGAAGAAATCGCTGATTGGACTAGTAAGACTGAGCGTAGAGCAGTAGACTGCGAACGTGATGTTGATAAGATGAAATCTGCTGAATATATGGAAAGTCATATAGGAGAAGAATACACTGGTTTAATTAGTGGTATAACAAGTTATGGTATATATGTAATGCTAGATAATACTATTGAAGGTATGATAAGCTTACATTCTATTAAGGGTAAATACATCTATAATGATGAGTTTATGCAACTAACTAATCCATATAGTGGTCACTCATTTAAAATAGGTGATAAATTAAATGTAGTATGTGTAAAAGCAAGTAAAGCTTTATCACAAATTGATTTTGAAATTAAGGAGGAATAAGCATGAAGATTATGGCTTCAAATAAGAAAGCATATCATGAGTATAATATACTTGATACTTATGAGGCAGGTCTTATCTTAACAGGTACAGAAATTAAATCAATAAGAGCTTCTAAAGCTAATATTAATGATGCATATATATCTATTAAGAATAATGAAGCTTTTATAATTGGAATGCATATTTCAAAATATGAACAAGGTAATATCTTTAATCACAAGGAAACTCGTGATAGAAAGCTATTGCTTCATAAAAAAGAAATCCTTAAATTAAGCCAAAAAATACAACTTAAGGGGTTAACTATTATTCCCCTTAAGTTATACATTGAAAAAGGCTTAGCAAAACTTGAAATAGGGGTTGCTGAAGGTAAGAAATTATATGATAAAAGAGAAGATCTAAAGAAGAAAGATCAGCTTAGAAAAATCGAATCATCCTTAAAGGATAGATAAAAAAGTGTGTTATAATATTACTGACAGCAGAACTACGTAGTCATTAAAAGTCAAAGTACAATTTAATATGGGGATGTTTATGGATTCGCTATGCTATAAGGAAGTATTTCTGCACGTCGTGGTTAAGCACGTTAAAACTCGAGGTTTCAAATAACCGGAAAAACAAACTTATTCGCACGTTCAAACAATATGAACGCTGCTTTCGCTTGCTAATTACCCACGAGGTATAGAGCGATATCTATTTAGTGGCCTTTCCTGCACTGCTATCTAGATACTAATCCAGCAGGGATATATCTATATGTGCTACTCTAACAGACTAGATGAATTTAATAGAGTGTAGTTATAGTTTGGCCCGCCTTATTGCCTGGCTATAATGAAAATATAAAATAAGACTAAACGCGTAGACGAAAGATGGAATTGTAGTGTATACAGGGGTTCGACTCCCCTCATCTCCACCATTAGAGTTAAGTATAGCTGATACGTAAGTGTTGGCTATTTTTTCTTTTCTAGCCCTACATCCACCAAATATTAATGATTTATAGGGTATTTCTACAACAATTATAGAAGTAGTAGCATATATAGATATATCCCTGCTGGATTAGTATCTAGATAGCAGTGCAGGAAAGGCCACTAAATAGATATCGCTCTATACCTCGTGGGTA
>JAILIR010000137.1 GCA_024695185.1 bacterium
GATTTAAAACATGAGTTTCAACTTTCTTAACTCTATCACTTATAACATCTTCACTAATAATAGCTACCTTAAATGAAGCAAGTAGTTTATCTATATCATGATTGATTTCAGGATCAATATGATATGGTCTACCAGAAAGAACTATGATAGTCATACCACGTTCTCTAGCACGTCTAATAATTTCATTACCATATGATTTTATATCAGCCATATATCTATGGTATTCTTCAAAGGCTTTTTTAGTAGCTTCTCTAACTTCCTTTAAAGATACTTCGATATGATATTTATTTAATATTTCAGTCATCTTTTTAGGGAATTCTTTTCTATGTAAGCCGATATAGTCATTAATAAATGTAATATCTTTAACTCTTTGCATATTACCTTTAATAACCTCAGGATAATAAGCTACAACAGGACAGTTGTAGTGGTTATCAGCTTGATGCTCATCAAGGTTATAAGTCATACATGGATAGAATATTGTTTGTATTCCTTGATCTAATAACCATTCCATATGACCATGCATTAATTTAGCTGGGAAGCATACGGTATCACTTGGAATTGATGTTTGACCTTTTAAATATAATTCTCTACTAGAGAATGGAGAATTAACAACTTCAAATCTTAAATATGTAAAGAAAGTGTGCCAGAATGGAAGAAGCTCATACATGTTTAATCCCATAGGTAAGCCAATCTTACCACGTCTACCAAGTACTGGTTGATAATTTCTTAAACAATTTCTCTTATATTCATAAATGTTTGTTGTAATATCTAATTCTTTCTTTGTAATAGGGCGTTCACATCTATTACCTGAAATAAATTTCTTTCCTTCAGCAAAGTAATTAACTGTTAGTAGGCAGTTATTATTACATAAACCACAGTTTATGTTTTTAACTTCATGCTTAAACTTTTTAACTTGCTCTAAATCCAAAATAGTAGATGGGTCATGGTATTTGTTCCATTTTCTTAAACAATATAAAGCTACACCATATGCACCCATTAAACCAGCAATATTAGGTCTAACAACCTCTAGGTCTAATTCCTTTTCAAAGGCTCTTAAAACAGTATTATTTAAGAAAGTACCACCTTGAACAACGATATGTTCACCAAGTTCCTTTTTAGATGTTGTCCTTATAACTTTGTATAAAGCATTTTTAACAACACTAATAGATAAACCTGCACTAATATTTTCAATTGTTGCACCATCTTTTTGAGCTTGCTTAACACTTGAGTTCATAAATACTGTACAACGGCTACCTAAGTCTACTGGGTTATCAGCCTTCAATCCTAGCTTAGCAAAATCAGCAATATTATAGCCTAGGGCACTTGCAAATGTTTGTAAGAAAGAACCACAACCAGAAGAACATGCTTCATTTAAGAAGATATTATCAATTGTGCCATCTTTAATCTTAAAACACTTGATATCTTGTCCACCTATATCAATAATGAATTCTACATCAGGCATGAAACGCTTAGCTGCAGTATAGTGAGCCATAGTTTCAACAATACCATAATTTGTTTGGAAGGCATTCTTTACTAAATCCTCTCCATAACCAGTTACACCACTAGATGCAATAGTTAAATTAGGATAATTCTTATAGAATTCTTCTAAGTAGTGTTTAATAATAGGAATTGGATTACCACTATTAGATCTATAAATAGAATCTAATATATCGCCATCCTCATTAATAACAACAAGCTTAATAGTAGTAGAACCTGAGTCTATACCAATGAAGACATTACCTTCATATTTATTGATATCTACTGTTTCTACTCTTTCTTTATCGTGACGCTTAATAAACTCATCATATTCTTCATCATTTTTAAATAATGGTTCAATAGAATTATATGTATGAGAGTATTCATAATTCTTTAAGTTATTAATTAATTCATCAATATTAACTTCCTCTTTAGAACATAATGCAGTACCTAAAGATACGTAGTATAAGCTATTTTCTGGACATATTCCTTTTATCTTTAATACCTCATCAAAGGCATTTCTTAATTCTGATAAGAATGTTAGTGGCCCACCTAAATATAATACTTTACCCTTAATTGGTCTACCCTGTGCTAAACCTGCGATAGTTTGGTTAACTACAGCTCTAAAAATAGAAGCACTTATATCTTCCTTTAAAGCTCCTTGATTAATTAGTGGTTGTATATCACTTTTCGCAAATACTCCACAACGAGAAGCTATTGTATATATTTTTTTATAATTCTTTGCTAGATCGTTCATTTCAAGGTTACCTACATTTAATAGTGTAGCCATTTGATCTATGAATGCTCCTGTACCACCAGCACAAGAACCATTCATTCTAACTTCTAGTCCGTTAGATAAGAATAATATCTTAGCATCCTCTCCACCAAGCTCAATAATACAATCTACATCACCTAAAAATCTATTTGCGGCAACTCTTGTAGCATATACCTCTTGGATAAAAGGAATTTTACAACTTTCAGCAAAACCCATACCTGCTGAACCAGCCATTGATAAACATACTTTATTATCTTTAACAAAATCTTTAATTTTTGTTAAAACCTCAATGGTCTTTTGAATAATTTGAGAATAATGTCTTTCATACATGCTAAAAATAATTTCATCTTTATCATTTAGAATGACACATTTAATTGTTGTTGATCCAATATCTAATCCTATTCTCATACATTACCCTCCTTTATTCAACATACTTAATAATTATACATTATTAAGATTTTAATGTCAAATAATTTACACAATTATTAAAATTGTGTATAATAATTATGGTGATTATTATGTTACATGTAGAAGATGTAAAAGAAAAAAAGAAATTACTATTACA
>JAILIR010000143.1 GCA_024695185.1 bacterium
ATCCATAACAAAATAGCTATTAGATCCATCCTTAGAAAGAGAAATGCTACCTTGGAGCTGGACCTGAAAAGGAATCCCGTATGCCTGCGTTAAAGGTTTGAGTGCTAGAGTTTCTAGAACTAAGGTGGTACCACGTTATACAGCGTCCTTAGATGGGCGCTTTTTTTGTTTATAAAGGAGGATTAATATATGATAAAAATTACATTTCCTGATGGATCAATTAAAGAATATGAGAAAGGAATAACTACTATTGAAATTGCGAAGTTAATTTCTCCAGGACTTGCTAAAAAGTGTGTTGCTGGAAAAGTTAATGGAGAACTTGTTGAAGCTAATAGAGCAATTGAATCTGATGCTAAATTTGAAATAGTAACAAAGGATGCTCCTGAAGCATTTGAAATTTTAAACCATTCAACAGCTCACTTAATGGCTCAAGCAATTAAAAGATTATATCCAAATGCTAAATTTGGTATTGGACCTCATATTGAAGAAGGTTACTACTATGACATCGATTTTAATGGGGAGACAGTTACTGATGCTGACTTTGCTAAAATCGAAAAGATGATGAAAAACATTAGTAGTGAAGCTATTGATATTGAAAGAAAAGAAATATCTAAAGCCGATGCACTAGAATTATTCAAAGATGAGCCATACAAATTAGAATTAATTTCTGATTTAGAAGATGGAGCTATGACTATCTATACACAAAAAGATTTCACTGATTTATGTAGAGGTATCCACTTAATGAATACTAAAGAAATCAAGTATTTCAAATTATTAAGTGTTGCTGGTGCATATTGGAGAGGCGATTCAAAAAATAAGATGCTAACTCGTATTTATGGTACAAGCTGGTTTACTGAAGAAGATTTAAAGAATCATTTAACTAACCTTGAAGAAAGAAAGAAAAGAGATCATAGAAAACTAGGAAAAGAACTAGGATTATTTATGATTAGTGATTTTGGTCCAGGTCTACCTTTCTGGCTACCTAATGGCTATATTCTAAGAAGAGTACTAGAAGATTACTGGCTAGACTTACATAGAAAGAATGGTTATGTAGTTGTTGAAACTCCACAAATTCTATCTAAAGAATTATGGATTACTTCAGGACACTGGGATCACTATAAAGAAGATATGTTCATTACACAAGCTGATGATACAGAATATGCAATTAAACCAATGAACTGTCCAGGTGCTATTCTAGTTTATAAGAACGACCTACATTCATATAAGGATCTACCAATGCGTATTGCTGAACTTGGTCACGTTCATAGAAATGAAGCAAGTGGTGCTTTAAATGGTTTATTTAGAGTTAGAACATTTACTCAAGATGATGCACATACATTATTAACTGAAGATCAAATTGGTGATGAAATGGCTAGAATCATCAAGCTATATGATGAAATTTATGATGTATTTGGTCTAAATTATTCAATTGAATTATCTACTAGACCAGATGATTTCATTGGTGATATTGAAGTATGGAATAAAGCAGAAGAAGACTTAAAGAGAGTACTTGCTGAAAGTGGTAAGCCATGGAAGATTAATCCAGGAGATGGTGCATTCTATGGACCTAAGCTAGACTTCAAATTAAGAGATTCTATGAATAGAATTTGGCAATGTGGTACAATCCAACTAGATATGCAACTACCTGGTAGATTTGATTGTACATACATTACTAAAGACGGTGGTAAAGCAACACCAGTTATGATCCATAGAGCATGTTTTGGTTCAATAGAGAGATTTATTGGTATCATTACTGAAAACTATGGTGGCAACTTCCCACTTTGGTTAGCTCCAGAACAAATTAGAATCATTCCAGTAAATGAAGTACATATGGAAGCTAGTAAGAAGTTACTTAATAACTTAAAAGCTTTAGGCTTTAGAGCAACACTAGATGATAGAAATGAAGAAAAGCTAGGATATAAGATTAGAGAAGCTCAAACTAAGAAGATTCCATATCAATTAGTTATTGGTGATAAGGAAGCTAACTTAGATTCTATTACTTATAGACGTCATGGTGAACAAGCTCAAGTAACTGTAAGCTATGATGAGTTCATCAATATGATTAAAAAAGAAGTTATTGAAAAGAAATAAATAGATAATTAGGTATGGGGTTCCATACCTATTATTTTGTAAAAAATAATATTCATCTTTAAATTAATACTTTAATGTGTTAAACTATTTATGAGGTGATTCATATGATTCAAAAACTAAGAAATGAAGAAAACGATGAATTATTTAGCGCCATATTAAAGTTAGAATCTATAGAAGAGTGTTATATGTTTTTTGAAGATTTATGCACTGTAAAAGAAATAGAATCTATGGCTATTAGACTTCATGCGGCTAAGAGCTTACTTAAAGGTGAAACTTATGAAAAGACATTAGAAAATGTTAATATTTCATCTGCAACCCTATCTAGAGTTTCTAAGGCTATAAAATATGGTGATGGTGGATATAAAAAAATAATTGAGAAATGTGGTAATAAATAATGGATGAATTAAGAGAAAAGCTTCTTAATATGATTGACTATACATGTAACGAAACATTCAATACTACTAACGGATTAAAGAGTTTAAAAATTAATGATGATGTAGTAGATATTGAAATGTATATAGCTGATATAGAGAATAAAGAAGCACAACAAGAAACCAAAAATGCTATTGTTAGATTAGTAAAGCTAACACTAGGATATAAGGGTATTAAATTAAAATTTATACCTTCAAAATTAAAAAATACTATTTATGATAACAACTGTAAGTTCTTACTTATCGCATCTGGTAAGGGTGGTGTAGGTAAGAGTAATGTTTGTGCTAATTTAGGCTATGCTTTAACTAGATTAGGTAAAAAGGTTGGTATTGTAGATGCTGATATTTATGGTGCATCTATTCCTAATGTTTTAGGGCTACCTAGAATAGAAGCAAGAGGAGATGAAAATGGCAATTTAATCCCATTTATGGAATATAACATGGAGCTTGTTTCAACAGAATTCTTTGTTGAAGAAAATAGACCATTAATGTGGAGAGGACCTATGCTACAATCTATGCTAGATCACTTTTTCAATAAAACAAATTGGGATCCAAATCTAGATTATTTATTAGTAGATTTACCTCCAGGAACTGGAGATGTAGCTATTGATTTAGGTCAAATGCTTCCTCAAGCTAAAATGATAGTTGTTACAACTCCTCATAAGTCTGCTTCATATGTAGCAACTAAGGCTGGTCTAGGTGCTAGAGAAATGAAGCTAGAAGTACTTGGTGTAGTTGAAAATATGAGTTATTTTATTAATCCAGTAAATAATGCTAAAGAAGAAATCTTTGGCGCTGGTGGAGGAAAAATAGTAGCTTCTAATTTAGATGTTGATTTACTTGCTCAAATACCTATTGGTCAAGCAAAAAACAATCTATTTGAAAGTGATGAAGTTATTGGTAAGGTTTATGATGAACTAGCAAGTAAAGTAGATAAATTATTAAACTAAGGGGGAATTATTATGTTTAAAATTTTGAAAGTAATTTTTGGGATAATTATTTTCTTTATAATTCTTGCTATTGCTTTTGTTGTTACTCTAGTAATAATCAATTGGAATAACAAGCCAAAGAAAAAAGAACAAAGTACTACACATAAGCTAAGTGATCTTACAACACTAACAGTAAATGTAGATGTTAAGGATGCTTATGTTGTTGTTAAAAAGAGTAAGACTGAATATGTTAATATGACATATTATGCATGTAAGACTAGATCATTTGAAATTGATGAAGAAGTAGATGATTTAGATAATTCAACACTAACAATTAAGGGATATCAAACAGGCAAATGGTACAATAGAATATTCTTCACATTTAATACAACAAAAGTATATGGTGTAACTATTGAAGTACCTGATGGTTTAAACGTTACTGTAAATACTAAAACAGATAATGGTAATGTTAGATTTGAAGAGGCTTATGCAGGAAAATTCACTGCTGATGTTAATAATGGTGCTGTAATTATGACAAAGGCTGCTAAGGCAAGTGTTTGTGATTTCAAAACTGTAAATGGAAACATTGAAGTTACTGGTTGTACTGTAGGTACATTTACTTCAAACACTAAGAAAGGTAGAGTTAAATTAGATAACCTAATTGCCTTACTTACTATTGATGCATCTACAGATAACGGAAAGATTATTTTAAATGATACATATGCTACTGGAAACATCAATCTACATAGCGGAAAGGGCGATGTTAAGGGAAGTATCAGCCTAATATCAGATGCATATTATATTATTAATACTAAAGCTAAAAATGGTAAATCTAATCTCGAAAACACTACTACAGGTGTTGCTGAATTAAAGATTACAACTGATAATGGTAATATTGAAATAACTTTAAGAAAGCTATTGGGGTAATTTATGAGTAAAAGAAGTGAAGAAGCACAACGCTTATTTATAGAAGATAAATATCACTGTTCACAAGCTGTATTTGCGGTATTCCCTGAATACATTGACAAAGACTTTGCTTTAAAAATATCATCATGCTTTGGTGGTGGAATGCGTAAAGGTGAAGTATGTGGTGCTGTAACTGGAAGCTTAATGCTTTTAGGTATAGTATTTGGCTATAGTGATAAAGATGATTTAGAACATAAAAAATTATCCAATAAAATCGCGAGTGATTTTATGGACTTATTTAAAGAAAAGTATAATAGTTATTTATGTAGAGACCTAATTGTTTTCGGTAGAGAAACATGTGGTAGCTATGTTAAATATGCTGTAGAAGCAATAGAAGATATTATAGAAAAATATAAAGGGTAAAAGTATGAAAGAAGAATTCCTTAGTATTATGAAAAGTCTATTAGGAGATTCCTATGATGATTTTGTTAAATCATATGATGAAGCTCCTAAAAGAGGATTAAGAAGTAGAATTAATAATGACATTAAAAAAGAAAAATTAAAGTTTGGCATTAATGAATATCTACTTTTAACTGATGAAAAATTAGGAAATAGTCCTATTCATCATTTGGGTGGAATATATTTGCAAGAACCAAGCGCAATGGCTCCAGTTAATATTATAAATATTAATCCTAACTGGAATGTACTTGATATGTGCGCATCTCCTGGTGGTAAAAGTGGACAGATTGCTGAACGCTTAGATAATGGAGTTTTAGTAAGTAATGAAATAGATAAGAAAAGATGCCAAACACTATTTCAAAACATTGAAAGAATGGGTTATAATAATGTCATTGTTCTAAATAATGATCCAGCTGACTTAGTATATAATTTTAAGGGATTTTTTGATTTAATAATTTTAGATGCACCATGTAGTGGTGAAGGAATGTTTAGAAAAGATAGTGATGCTGTAAGTATGTGGAACTTAGGAAATGTAAGCGGCTGTGCTAAACGTGATGAACTATTACTAGAATATGCAAACTCTATGCTTAAAACAGGTGGAATAATAATTTATTCAACTTGTACATTCTCTGTTGAAGAAGATGAATGTCAAATAACTAACTTCCTAGAAAAACATGATTATAGCATTATAGAGCCAAATATTAATGTTTTAGAATCAGGAGTATCTGGTTTAATTAAGGGCTCAGTTAGATTCTACCCACATAATTCTGTTGGTGAAGGACAGTTTATGTGTGCTATAAAAAAGAATGAAGATATTGATTCGTCTATGAAAAAGGGACACTATCAAAAATTAGAAAGTAAAGAATTAAAACTTGTTAATGAATTCTTAAATGATACAGTAGAAAATTTAAGCTTAAACTTAATAAAAAGGAATAATCAAATATATCACCTAAATGCTGATATTAATTTAAATAATCTAAATGTTTTAAACTATGGTGTTAAAATAGGTGAAATAGATAAACGGTTTATACCA
>JAILIR010000173.1 GCA_024695185.1 bacterium
TACAGTATCTGGATTTAATGTAATAGTTTGAGATAATATTTCTCTATACATTATAGTTACACCACGGTTTAAAATTGATAATCTATTAACTTTCCTTGCTGCCATGATTATTACGAAAATCAACGAAGCAAGTAAACTCATAACAACGCCATATAATGCTACATATGCAATCATTTCAGGCATTGAAACACCTTTTTTCCTACTAATTTGAGGTCTTATCTGAGTAATGAGTTTCATCATAAGTCACCTCTCTATTTGTGGAATATTTTATTGTAACTCTTGTTTTGTAATAACCTAGTTTAGCAGATATCATATATATCTCTAGTTTTACATTGCTTTTGTTAAATACTGTATTATTTAGTTGAAAATGATCATTAGCGTTATTGCTGTATAAGTATTTATAGATTGATGAATTAGCACTTCCACCTGTTATGGTATCTAAAATAGAACCAGTATTTATAAAGTTTGTTGTAGTTGCTGTTTCATCAAATCCACCAACAACTACATATTTTTTCTCAGATAATGTAGGCCATGTAATGCTTTCATCAGTTAATTTATTCAATTTTATATCTCTTGCTAAAATAGCATCATATGTTTTAGCCATTTCATTAGCCATAACATATTGTTGAGCTCTAAGCTGACCTTTGTATGATGTTATAACCATTGAAGTTATTGTTGTTGATGATATACCAATAATAACAATTGCAGCTAATAATTCAGCCATAGAAACGCCTTTTTTATTTTTCTTTATTATACCCATTAAATCACCCCTTAGTGACTAAAATTTCAAATACAAACACGTATCTAATTATAATTATATATTATAATGGTGACATTTTCAACATTTTGCCTTTTTTTATTATAAATTTATTATATTAGCCTTAAAACGCTTACAAAAAAAGTTTAAAAAAGTTGAAAATATGGAAATATTGTGTAGAAATTATTATATAATTTTGATATAATAAAATAGAGGTGGTATAGATGAAAGGATTAAGAAAAAATATATATGCTATAACAGTAATTGCATTGTTCTCAATTGCTTTTGCTATGTTAGTGTTATTTCTTGCCTTATTTTCATCTTCAACAGCTGTAGATGGTACAACTGTAGGAAGTGTTTATATTGGCGATCAAAAACCAAATACGGATGGTAGAAAACAAAAACTTACAGAAGGTGTTCTTTCATGGCAAAAAGATGCTAGATACACTATTAGTTTTCAAAACTATAATTTTGTAATTGGAAGAACTGACAAATTAGATGATGAAGGCAATCCTATGTATGATGAAGAAGGTAACCAATTATTTAATGATGAAGGTTTGTCGTTCTTAAAATTTGATTACGCTGAAACAAATAGATTAATTAAAAACGATAGTTCGGATAATGAAGCAATTTTCGTTCTTTCAGATGAGAAAAAAGAGGAATTTTATCAAACACTTGTTCTAAATTTTGGAAAAGATGCTGTTGACTTAAGATTCTTTAATTTTGATGGTGATGGCGGATTGTTACAAAGAATTATGCAAGATGCCAGAGAAATGAATACAAAATGTGACTATGATTTATATGATTATTTAAATGATAGTTGGAATGTAAGTGAAGTTTCTGATATTTCTATTAGCAATTTAACTTCTGCTAAAGTTGATTTCTTATGTAATATTTTTGCAGATAAAGAAATAGTAATTGCACCACAAAAAAGTGATGAAGGCAAGCTTGGTTTCTCGACAATTGAGTTCTTTTCAAAAGAAGAATTTGCTAATGAAGGTTTAACAAGCTCAGATATGTCAATTATTGCAACTGGTTTTGCTGCAGTAGTTCAAAATTCAAGCTTAACTGTAACTGTAAAAAATCAAGGCTACATTTCTGATAGATATTATGCATTTGATGATATGACAGCTAGAGTAAATGTAAAAGATGGTACTGACTTGAGAATCATGAATCCAGAAACACATGAGTATATAATAATCATTCAAAAAGGCGCAGATGGAATTGATGGCACATCTTCTTTAAGATTCATCTTAAAGGGTTCGAAACTCGTTAATAAGTATACTGTTGTAAAAAACGACAATTCTATTCCTTTTGAAACAGTTTATGACAGCAATGCTACTGATACATCTTACGATCCAACTTATATGGAAGCGGATACATATAAAGGAGGCTGCTATTCTTGGGCTTATCAAGAAGGTAGAGACACTAACCTTTATAGTTTTACTAAAATAGTAGAGTATGTTGATGGGACAACAGCTGAAATTGAAATTTATCCTAAACAAGAATTCTACAATGGTCGCGATGAATTACGTCATTGGACTAAAAACGGCTATAAAGCATAAGAAAGGAGATTAAATTATGGCAGTTATTAAGAGAATTGGTGATATTCTAATTGAAAATGCGATGATTACTCCTGGACAATTAGACGATGCACTTGAAAAGAAATTACCTAATGAGCGTGTCGGGCAAGCTCTAGTTAGATTAAAATATATTTCTGAAGGACAAATTCTAAAGGTATTAGAAGCTTCTACAGGAATTGAACGTGTTACACTATCAAAAGTAGACATTGATGAAACTGCACTACCTCTAATTGATGAAGCATTCGCTCGTCAAAAGAAAGTTTTACCACTTCATGTTGATACACAAAAGGGTGTATTAGACATAGTTATCAATGACCCACTAGATTTTGGTGTAATTGAAGACGTTCGTATTGTTACTGGATATAAACCAAAAGCTTTCTCTGCAACACTACAAGAAATTGATGCAGCTATTGAAAAATATTATGGATTTAGCCGTGTTATGAACCAATTAGGTGCAGATGGAAGAGAAAAAACAGAAGTTATTAGTGGTGATGGTACTGATTCTGATGAGGATACAAATGATGAAACTCCAATCGTACAGTTAGTTAACCAAATACTAGCTGCAGCAGTTTATCAAAGAGCATCAGATATTCACATTGACCCACTTGACAATAAAATTATTGTAAGATATCGTATTGATGGTGTTTTGGATACTGTAAGAGAATTGCCTATTAAGATTCAAACACAATTAATAAGCCGTATCAAGGTTATGTCTGGTATGGATATTACAGAAGCACGTATTCCACAAGATGGTCGTATTCAAACAATCATTAATGGTAAGCACGTAGACCTTCGTATTTCTACACTACCTACAGTACGTGGTGAAAAAACCGTTATGCGTATCTTGGACTTATCAGGTAGTGAAAACCATATTAAAGACTTACAATTATCAGAAGAAGACGATAAGAAGATTCGTGGAATGATCTCACTTCCAAATGGTATCATTCTAGTATCAGGTCCTACTGGTTCAGGTAAAACAACAACTCTATATGCATGTTTAAATGAACTTAACACTCCAGGTGTTAACATCATTACAGTAGAGGACCCAGTAGAAATTAAGGTTGAGGGAATCAACCAAGTACAAACACAAGCAGAAGTTAACATGACATTCGCAAGTGCCTTAAGAGCAATCTTACGTCAAGACCCTAACGTAGTAATGGTCGGAGAAATCCGTGACGTTGAAACAGCAAATATCGCTGTAAGAGCGTCTTTAACAGGTCACTTAGTATTATCTACAATACATACAAACGATGCTGTACGTACAGTTACTCGTTTACTAGATATGGGTGTTGAACCATTCCAAATTTCATCTTCACTTGCTGGAGTTATTGCGCAACGTCTAGTTCGTAGACTTTGCGATGAATGTAAGTATGAAGATGCAATTACAACACAAGAAAAGATTATATTTGAAAAATATGGATTTAAAAATGTAACTAAGATTTATAGAAAGAAAGGCTGTGCTTCATGTAATAATAAAGGTTACAGAGGCC
This sequence comes from bacterium, assembly GCA_024695185.1. GTDB lineage: Bacteria > Bacillota_I > Bacilli_A > Acholeplasmatales > JAEDCM01 > RGIG10196. Next base: position 3,831 of record JAILIR010000173.1, read on the forward strand.
GTGCAGGTATCTTTGAAATCTTAGTATTAGATGATGATATGAGAAGATTAATCAACCAAAACGCTGACGTTCTAGATCTTCAAGAATGTGCTAGACGTGGTGGTATGATGACACTTATGCAATCAGGTTTAAGTAAAATTTTACTTGGTGTAACAACATTTGAAGAAGTAATGAGAGTTGCCACAGGTGACTAATTAGTTCTAATAAATAATGGCTAAACAAAGCCTTATACTCTAAATAAAATCGAAAGAAAGGAGTAGTAATTAGTTAGCTAATTACACACATTTTCTATGGCATTAGTAATGAAAAACTTCAAATATACTGCTATTAATGATAAGGGTAAAACAGTAAAAGGTCAAGCACAAGGCACAAATAAGTCTATGGTTGAACGTTTTCTTGAATTGCAAAATATGTCTGTTGTATCAGTTGAAGAGCACAATACTCTTTTAACTAGATTACAAAACATGACTGTTGGAGCAACTTTTAAACCACAAATCTTATCATTCTATTTAAAACAATTAGGTGCCCTTCTTGGAGCAGGTCAAAAATTAATTGACTGTCTAGAAATGCTAGCAGCTCAACAAAAAGGTGCAGCATTAAAAAGAGTATGTTTTATTCTTTATCAGGAGGTTTATAATGGTTCAAAATTATCCAAGGCGTTTGAACTATTCCCAGCTGACTTTCCGCCTATCGTTATTGCGATGACTGAAGCAGGTGAAGCAACAGGTGAACTAGCAGATGTTTTACTTAGAACTGTGGAATATATGGATAACCAAAGAAGATTAAATGGTTCTATTAAAAAAGCTATTAGAAAGCCAATGCTATATTTAGTTGGTTCACTAGCTGTTGCCGTAGTAATGACATTAACTGTATTCCCACAATTTATGTCATTATTTGATGGCTTAGGCGATGGATCAGCAAAACTTCCAATATTTACCCAAATATTCATTGAATTTTTAGCATTCTTAAAATCTCCATGGGGTTGGGGTAGTGGTATTCTTATTGTAATACTAGTTGTATTATTTATCGTGTTCAATAAAACAAGTCCTAAGTTTAGAAGAACTAAAACATTGATTTTCTTAAAGACTCCTGGATTTGGAAAATTAATTCAAATGAACCAACAAATAGTTCTTGCATCAACACTATCACAATTAATGGGACGTGGTGTAGGTGCAACAGAAGCTCTTGAAGTAACTAAGAAGGTTACTACAAACCCAATATTCCAAGAATTGCTAGAGGAAGCTCATACAAATGTTGTTCAAGGTAAAGGCTTTGCTAAGGCGTTTAGTGAATCTGAATTTATTGATCCTATCATGAAACGTATGATTGAAACTGGTGAAAAGACAAGTCAAATTCCACAATTACTAGCTTCACTTGATGGATATTTCAATGAAGTAGCAGATGTTAAGGTTAAACAAATAACTGCAACTATTCAACCAGTAGTTATGTTATTCGTTTATGCAATTGTAATGTGTTTGTTAATGGCAATTATGTTACCACAATTACAACTTGCTACATCTGTATAATAATAAAAATGATAAAGACTCTACCGAGTCTTTTTCTTTTGTAATTCAAAAAACGTTAATCTATTGTAAAAAAATTTACTTTTTTGTAAAAAAGTTTATGAAAACGATTGCATTTTTGTTTGTTTTGTGCAAAAATATAGATAGTAAGATAAGTCAAGTCTTACTATAAAAAAGAAAATTATAAAAATAGATAAAAAAGAAAAGGAGATTAAAAATTATGACAAAACAATTAAACAAAAAAGGTACATCTTTAGTTGAATTAATTGCTGTAATCATTATCATGGGTATCATTGCTGGTATCGCAATCCCTACTACAATTGCAGTTATTAATAGACAAAAGAAAAATGCAGCAAAGAGTTCTGCACAAAACGTATATTCTGCAGCTCAAACAGCTTTACTAGAAGCTGCTACAGGTGAATCAGTTACTGGCGTTACTGAATATTCAGAAAGCGGTGAAGTAAAGGGTTACGATGTTACATCAAAGGCACTTGTTGATGCAGGTGAACTAGAGAAAGATCCATTTACAACTACTAATAATGTTGGAGTTACATTTAGATTATTATTATCTAACAACAAAGTTACTCCTCAAGGAACAACTTTCACTGTTAATGGTGTTACACTAACATGGGATTCAACAAAGAACGAATTCACTACAGCTACTAGTGGAACTACTCCAGCTCCTACAACAACAACTGCAGCATAGTTTTATTTAAAGATTATTGCAATTAATAGTTGATTAAGTCACTCATTGAGTGGCTTTTTCTTTTTCATCATAAAACGTCAATAAATTAAGCCATAAAATGCATTTTCTTATTGTATATATTGAAAATATATAGTATAATTGTTTTAGGTGGTATTATGCAAATATTCTTAATGATATTGTGGATATTTTACCTATTTATGATAGGCGCAACAATTATCATCATAAGTGATACAGTAAGCAAGTACATTACTAATCTAATAATTTTTTGATAACTAAAATCAAAAGTCCAATCACTTCTTAT
>JAILIR010000202.1 GCA_024695185.1 bacterium
TAATAAATCAAGTTAAAGATAGATTAAATAAAAATATTAGAGGTATAATAGGAGGATTCCATTTATCAAAGGAATCAGAAGAACACGCTAAAAATATAATAAATAAATTAAAAGAATATGACTTAGAATTTATTTGTCCAATTCATTGTTCAGGGCATGATAAATTATTTAGACAAGCATTTAAAAATAAATGTAAGATATTAGAATCAGGGGATTGTATCACTATTGATGAAGAAATAAAGGAATATAAAACAAAATCTAATGATAAGCTATCTGATGCATATGCTGAATGGACAGATAGAAATTATAAAGATGGAGATAGAAATTAAGGGGATGAAATTATGACATATGTTTTACTTGTGATCTTAGCACTTGTAGTATGTTTAATCATCTCTTTTTTAATTACTTATCTAATTTATAGACTAACAAAAAGAAGGATAAAAAAAGGGATTTTTGTACTTATTACAATATGCGGAACTTTTATCAATTTCATACTTATTGGCTTTATTTATTTAGGTATATATTATCATGCGGATAGCAGTGCAAAAGAGTATCTAAAAAGTAGTGAAGATGTAACTGTAGTTAAGAAAAAAGGATATTACTTTTTTGATGGAAAAGCTAGTAATAAAGCGATTATATTCTATCCAGGAGCAAAGGTAGAATATACTAGCTATGCGCCTTTAATGTATAAGCTCGCAGAAAGTGGAATAGATACGTTTTTAGTAGATATGCCATTTAATATAGCCTTTTTAGGAAGTAATAAAGCTAGTGAAATTATTGATAGTTATTCCTATGAATCATTTTATATTTCAGGACATTCTTTAGGTGGAACTGTAGCTAGTATTTTTGCAGCTAATAACAAGGATAAAATTAAAGGAGTGATTCTACTAGCATCTTATTCAACTAAGAGCTTAAATAGCCTAGAATGTTTATCGATTTATGGATCTAATGATGGTGTTTTAAATAAGAAAAAGTATGATGAAAACAAAAAGAATTTAGACAAAAACTATAAAGAGGTAGTCATTGAAGGAGGAAATCATGCTAATTTTGGTAATTATGGATTCCAAAAAGGAGATAAAAAATCAACAATTAGTAAAGATTCACAACAAAAGTTGACTATTGATGCAATAAATGATTTTTTAAAGCCATAAAAATATGTTATAATTTTTATGAAGTGATTATCAAATAGGATGTGAAGAAGATGTTTAAGGTTTTTTTAGAAAAATTAAAAGAATCTACTATGAGTGTATTACCCGTAGCATTAATAGTACTAATACTATCTTTTACCCCACTTGCAAGACTTAGTGGTAAAGAGCAATTAGTATTTGCGATATGTGCAGTATTACTTATTGTAGGTATAAGTCTATTCAGTTTAGGAGTAGATTTTTCTATGTCTGATATGGGAGAACAGGTTGGATCATCTTTGGTTAAGACAAAGAAGATTCTTATAATTTTATTAGTAGCCTTCATTATGGGTTTATTAATAACTATTGCTGAACCAGACTTATCAGTACTTGCAGGTCAAATTAAAGGAGTTTTTAATGGTAACCCTTGGGTACTTATAATATCTATAGCCCTAGGGGTAGGATTATTCTTATTACTTGCCGTACTTAAGATGTTAACAAAGACTAATTTAAGTATGATGTTACTATTCTTCTATATGGCAATGTTTGCAGTTGCAGCATTAATGATTGAACTTGGAAATTCTAATTTCCTAGCCATTTCTTTTGATTCAGGTGGTGTAACAACAGGTCCTATTACAGTTCCATTTATAATGGCTTTAGGTGTTGGTATAGCAGCAACAGTTGGTGGTAGAGATTCCAAGGAAAATTCATTTGGTTTAATTGCTTTATGTAGTGTAGGACCTATACTTGTTGTATTACTTTTAGGTCTAACAATTAATAATAGTAATTTAGGTCCAGAAATTATTACTAATGAATTAGATTCATATGCTATTGCAGATAATGTATTTGTTCATTTCTTTAAGAGTTTACTTGAAGAAGGTGTAGGTGTATTAATAGCCCTATCATTAATAGTTGCCGTATTCTTAATCATAAACTTTATTTTTATTAAACTTCCAAAGATTAAATTAGTTCGTATTGGTATTGGTTTATCTATTACTTTTGTTGGATTAGTAATATTCTTAACAGCAGCAAAAGTAGGATTCTTACCAATTGGTTATAAATTAGGTAGTTTAATGGCTGAAAACAAAGTAGCCCTTGCTATATTTGGTTTTGCTTTAGGTATGGTAGTAGTTTTAGCAGAGCCTGCTGTACATGTTTTAACAAAGCAAGTAGAAGAAGTTACAATTGGTGCTGTAAAGAAAAAAACAATGTTAATTGCTTTATGTATTGGTGTAGCAATATCAATAATGCTTGCTATGCTTAGAATAATATTTAACTTCTCACTATTATATTACTTAATCCCAGGATACTTAATTTCTTTAGGATTAGCATTCTTTGTTCCATCTATTTTCACAGGTATAGCATTTGACTCAGGTGGAGTTGCATCAGGGCCACTTACATCAAGTTTTATATTACCTTTTGCGATAGGCGCTTGTATAAGTGTTAATGGAGTAGCATCAGAAAATTTACTAGGTACTGGTTTTGGTATTGTAGCTATGGTTGCTATGACTCCACTAATTACAATACAATTACTTGGATTTAAATCTGTAGTTCAAAGAAAAGTAGTTGCTAAACATAGATTAAAAACTATTATTTCTAGTGATGATGAACAAATTATTAATTTTATGTAGGAGGTAAGTATGGGTAAGAAAAAAGAATTAGAAACTGCCTTAAGTAAAGTAAAAACTGAAGGCTTACAAGCTCCTGTAAAATTAAAAATATTAGTTACTATTATTGATAGAAAGAAAGTAGACTTCTATGTATCTAACTTAGAAGGCTTTGGAGCAAATATTCAAAATATTATATATGCATCAGGTACAACACCTAGAAAAGATATTTTAGGTATAAAAGTATCAGAAAAAGCAGTAATACTTTCTGTTGTTAGAGAAGATAGAATAAAAGAAATATTAGCAACTTATGAAGATAAATATTTCCAAACTAAAAATGGTAAAGGTATTGCCTTTACTCTACCAATCAAATCAATGATTGGTGTAATGTTATATCAATTTTTAGCTGGAATAGAGAAGGAGAGATAATATGGATACAAAATATGAATTAGTTATATGTGTTGTAAATAAGGGGTTTAATGAACAAGTAATGATTACTGCTAAAAGCTGTGGTGCTAAAGGTGGAACAGTTATAAATGCTAGAGGCACTGCAAAAGAAGATGTTGCTAAAAGATTTGATTATATTGTAACCCCTGAAAAAGAGATAGTATTATTAGTAGTTCCTTTTGAAATAAAAGATCAATTATTACATGCTTTATATAAAGATATTGGTTTTCAAACTCCAGCACAAGGTATTGTTTTTACAGTACCTGTAGATGAAACTGCTGGTATTGGTAAGAAGAGTGCCGCAAATGAAAAAGCACAAGAAGTAAGTTATGAAGAATATAATAAAGCATTAGCTGAATCTAAAGATAAAGAAGCATCTAATGAGGATGCTAAACAATAGATATTTTATTATTGATAGAGGTAATGTATGAAGATATTTTTGAAAAAGTTATTTACTCTTTTCCTCGCTGCTATAACAGTATTAACTATTACTGCTTGTGGCAAAAATAAAGAAAAGAAAAAGAAAAACAAATATGTCTATAGCCCAGATATTCATTATAGTGATGAAATGGTAGATGACATGTTTGATGGAGTTGATTTAGTTGAAATTGAAAACCCGAATCCAGATGCTTTTTCAAACGCATATATGGATGTTGAACCTAATTTTACACTTCAACTAGCTTCAAAAGGAGCTTATTTAACAGCTAGTGAAGTAAATAGTAGCGTTTTTGTTCGTGATGAGTTTGATAGAAAACAAAATATAGTTATTGAAGAGCTAGTAACTGGAGATTTTTGTGGTTATACATTAAGTTCTGAAAAAGGATATGTTAGAGGTAATGCATATACTGTGTCTATTGAAGAAGCACCTAATCTAATTTTTAGTGGAAAAGATGAATCTGTTAGAAAAATAATTTTCTCTGTTAAAGAAGAAGATAAAGATGTATGTGTTCCAAAAGCTGATTATAAAACATATGACATTAATAAAATAAGTTATTTTTCTGGTTATGGAGATTTTGATACTTATTTATTATTTGATGGATCGTTTGATAGTAAAGTTGGAGATATAGTAATCTTTGATGGTGCTGATGATGGTGAAAAAATATATATCAAGGTAAAGAAGATTGAAAAGAATAAATCGTTATATAAGATTTTCTATGAATCGCCAACAGGAGAAGAATTATTCTCTGAACTTGATTTGCATGCTGATCATAAGGAAGTTAATCTAGAAGATAGCTTAGTATTAAAAACAAAAAATGAAATACTTGAAGAAGTAAAGAAGAGTCAACTTGCTCAAGAATTCATTGCTTATGCAGCATATGCATATAATTTTGATGAAGAATTAATGATGACATCAAAAGAATTCTGGGATCATGTATTTATTGATATTAGCTTTAGAGTAACTGGAAATACTTTCTCAGTTAAAATGTCAATTTCATTTACATTCACTAGACCTAATGGTTGGAGAATAATATTATTTGCAAACTTTAAATATACTGAAACATTTACAACAAGTGGTGGTGTTCACTTTGATACATTCTTAGGAATACCATATCACGTTAATATGAATGTTTCTTTAAGTAGTGATGTAACTGTTGCATTAGAAATTAGAGCATGCGTAGCAAACCCTAAATTCCCTAAAGCATGGGATACAGTACTTAGGGATCCTGATCAATTTGATCAATCGCAATGTGAAGCAGTAGTTGAGGAAATGAGAGATAAATGGGCTAATGCCGATTCATTTGATTATATGGATAACCAAATCTCTGGTGATACATATATGATTGGTTTAGGAGGTATATATCTACGTTTCTTTGGTTGGTTAGCAATAGACTTTGAATTATATCTATGTATTAAAAACCAATTAAATATAACTGCTGGTGCTGGATATACTTATAATTACACTAAGACACTTGTAAGCTATTCAACTGATTCAAATAGAGGTGATGCAACAAGTGGTGCATCAAGTGTATCTACACATATTATTAATGGTTCATTCTTAGGAAAATACAGCGCTGAATTCTATTTAAAACTTAGAATATCTATTTATGTTACAGGATTTAAGTGGTTAGTTTATTTATATGTTGATGGTGATGCTGGTCTTTATTTAGAAATTAAAGGTATCGCTTCATTCACATGGGATTTAACGAGAAATCAAGCTGATGTAGATGGTGGTATATTCTTAGAGTTTGGTTTATTTGCAAGGGTAACCTTAGGTGTAAATATCTTGAGTTTGGTAAATCCAAACATCACTTTAGTTGATGGTAGATTCCCTGCATGTGTAATTGATTTATCTACTTGCATAACTCAAAGGGCAGAAACTGATAAGGTTGAGATAAGCCAAAAAGTAATTGAAGTAGGTAGAACAACATTGTTAAGCTATGAAGTATTTGATTATAACTCATTAGCTACTAATGTTAAGAATTTAAAACCATCAGATAAAGTAACATACTTTAAATCATCAAGAGGAGAAGAATCTTATAATATTTTCTCAAGCTTTAAGACAAGTAATCCACAAATTAGAGTTGTTGGAGATAATATAATTGTTGATGACAGTGTTGGAGCTGAAGCTGAAGCTACTATTACATTTACTTATGACTCTGGATTACGAAAGCATGAAGATAGTGTAGTAGTTCATTATGTATCTAGTAATGCTAAAACTGTAACATTTGATGGCAAAAATAAAAAATTATATTTACCTGGTGAAAAGGTAGAATTCCCTACAACTGTAGAAGAAAAAGCTGGTTATATCTTTAAAGGTTATAAAGTAAATGGTGAACTTATTGATCAAATGGAAGATTATTATGTTGGAGATTTTGATATTAACTTTGAAAGTTATTATGTAGAAGATATAACATACACTATTAATTTCTATGATCACCATAATCGTTTAATTGAATCTGTT
>JAILIR010000216.1 GCA_024695185.1 bacterium
CATTACTTTTCCTCTATTTTTTCTACACTAAAACCTAAAGATGTAATAGTATCTTTAATTAATGTATCATCAACACTTTTTTTATAAACTATAACAGCTTCCTTATTAGTTAGATTAACATTACATTTTTTGATTTCTTTAATAGCTTCTAGTGCATTTTTAACTCTATTAGCACATCCACTACATTTCATACCTTCAATTACAATTCTTTTTTCCATAATTTAGTCCTCCTGATTCTAAGTGAATTTAATATAACTGTAATACTTGATATCATCATCGCAAGACTTGCGATCATTGGATTCATATAAACACCAGCAAATTCTAATGCTCCTAAAGCAATAGGTATCATTATGATATTATAGAAGAACGCCCAGAATAAGTTTTCTTTTATAATTCTAAAAGTCTTATTACTTATTAAAAACATATTAATAATAGAATCTATATTATCATTTATGATAATGACATCAGATGCATCAGAAGCAATGTTACAATCTTTATTAACTGATACTCCTACATTAGCACTTATTAAGCTTGGTGCATCATTTATACCATCGCCTATCATCATGACATTTTCACCATTTTTAATATAAGCATCAATAATAATTTTCTTATCTTTTGGATATACATTACTTATACATTCATCTATTTCTAATATTTCTTTTACCCTATTTGCGCTTGCTTCATTATCACCTGTTAGAATTGATAATTTAATACCTCTATTTTTAAACTCTTTAACTACATCAAATGCATCATCTTTAATAGTATCATTTAAACCAATTAATCCTACTATTTCGCTATTTTTCGCAATATACATAATAGTAGAGCCAAGACCATATAAAGACTCTAAATCATCTTTATTATTAACACTAATATTTAAGTATGATAATAATTTATTAGATCCTAAATAATAAGTATTACTACCTACTTTAGCTTCTATACCAATACCTTCAATATTCTTATAATCACTAACATTTATTTTATTATTAATAGTAAATGCTTTACTTATAGGATGACTTGAATTACTTTCTATATTAGACACAATATCTAATAATTCTTTATCATCCATAGTTGAATAATTATAGTATTCAGTTATTACAAAATGACCTTTTGTTAGTGTTCCTGTCTTATCAAAAATAATTCTATTAATTTTGTTTATATCTTCAAGAGTAGTACTATTTTTAACCAGTATTGAATTACTAGCACATAAGCCGTGCGCTACAACTAAAGCTAGAGGTGTAGCTAAACCTAGTGCACAAGGACAAGCTATAACTAAAACAGTAGTAAATTTAATTATAGCTGTATTGAAGCTATCCGTTACTAAATAGAATACCACAAAGCTGATTAAAGCTATTAAAATAATACAAGGAACAAATACACTACTAATTTTATCAGCTAGCTTAGATATCTTAGCTTTAGAATTAGAAGCTTCTTTAACTAAATTAACTATTTCACTAATAGTAGAATCTCTTCCATTTTTTAATACCCTATATTCAATATAACCATCTAGATTAATAGAACCCGCTATAATATTAGATCCATTTGTTTTCTTACTGCTTATAGCTTCACCTGTAAGGAATGCTTCATCAAAATGGGCTCCTCCATTTATAACTATACCATCACTACTAGCTTTCATACCTGGTTTTAATACTAATATATCATCAACCTTAACCTCATCTATATCAATTTCTTTTTCTACTCCATCTTTAAGTAAAATGGCTTTACTAGGAGTTATTTCCATAAGTTCAGTTAAAGCCTTCTTTGTTTTGACTTTACCTTTATGATCAATAAATCTTCCTAATTTAATAAAATATATGACAATAGCACACGATTCAAAATATATAGTTTTTACATATTCTGTATATCCATTTATAATAAGTATCATTTCTATAAAGCTATATATAAATGATGTAAATACACCTAATGTTACTAAGCTATGCATATTAGGACTTAAATGAATGAATCCTTTAATGCCTGACTTGAATATATCAAATCCATATACTAAGAATGGAAGTATTAAAACTAAAGAAGTAATAGTAAAGACTAACGGATAATCTATCTTTTTAAGGGCGGTCATAAAAACAATAGAAAAGCTTAATAGAACGATAGCTAATATAGAAAAAACAATTAAAGGAATTAAACCTGATTTTTCTTTGGTATTTTTAGGAATACCTAAAGATTTAAATCCTGATTTAGCTATATATTTATCAAGATCCTCAATTGTTAGATTATCTTCATATTCAATATATGCTTCCTCTAATACCAAGTTAACATTAGCATTTATGATTCCATCTTGTTTTCTTAAATGCTTTTCCAAAGAATTAGAGCAAGAAGTACATGTCATACCACCTATTTTTAATATAATCTTCTTCATATTTACGGCTCCTTATAAAAAAATTATACAATTTTAATTGTATTTTGTAAAATAAAACGATAAAATAGAAATGGTGATAAATATGATCTATGACTTAAATCCACTTGTATGGGATTTAACTATCGCAGGTGTATGTATATTATTTGTTTTAGTTAATTTCCTAATAGGATATCATAAATACAAAAAATTTAAAAATAATAAAACAGTTGGTAAGCATGATGCTTTAATTCAATTAAAGTTAA
>JAILIR010000027.1 GCA_024695185.1 bacterium
TACGCATCACTCCATTATTATTATATCACATAATAATAATATTTACATTTATATTTTAAAAACTCTTAATAAATGTTATAATTTCTATGAGGAATGGTAATATGGATGAATTAAATGAGAAAAAAATAGAAGATAATAATAGTCCAGTAGCTGATGAAAATACCCATACATATCATACTGTAGACGCAAAACCTGTCACATTAAAAGATGACTATAACTTCTTCTTTAGATCAAAATTTAAATATTTTATGTCTAGATTTATCATGATTTTTGTAGGTATTATCTGTTACCCATTTATCTGGCTATTCACAGGCTTAAGAGTAAGAGGTAGAAAAAACTACAAAAAGATAAAGAAAAAAGGATGTATTCTTATATCTAACCATATAAATCCAGGTGATGCCTTCTTTACAGGATGGACATTAATGAGACGTAGAGTTTATATCACAAGCCTACAATCCAATTTAGGATTACCCTTTGGTTTTGGTAAATTGATAAGAATCATGGGTGCTGTTCCTATTCCTGAAGAGAAAAAACAAATACCTAGATTTAGAAAACAATTCTTAGAGGAAATAGAAAGAAAAAGAAAAATCATAATCTATCCTGAAGCATCCCTAATACCTTTTTGTGATCATATTAGACCATTTAAAAAGGGAGCCTTCCGTCTAGCTTTAGTTGAAGATACACCAATACTTCCTATAGTATACACTTATAGAAAGCCTAAAGGTTTATATAGACTTTTTAGAAGAAAGCCATGTTTAACATTAAATTTCTTAGAACCATATTATCCATCTAATGAAGGTTCACATGCTGAAAGAATAGAGCGTGCAATGAATGATTTGCATACACAAATGTCAGATTTCTTTAACGAGAAATCAACATATTTCTATCACAAAAAAGAAAAGAAAAAGAAAAACAAAAATAAAGAAGAAAATATAATTGAACAACCAACAGAAGAAAAAAAGGACGAATAATCGTCCTTTTATTATTTGGCTTAAATTAGCGCTTTTCTTAATTTAGAAAATATTAATAAAGAATAATACACTTAATATAAAAGCAAGTAGACTTAAGGCTACACCTGCAATACCAAAGCCACCTTTAGTTTCTGATTTAACACCTAAAACAGAGAATACTAATGCAGGAATTATAATAAATAAATTAGCTAAGAAAGCAGCAAATACTAGCATAGAAAATAGTGATAAAATAAAACCAATAATCGCAAATGCACTACGACATGGACTATAGTCAGATGCATATTTAACTCTCGCTTTTGGCTTTCTAGTTTTAGTATTACTATTACTAGTTAAGCTCTTAAATAATTCATCATTATTTCTTTCTTCTTTTAACCTTGTTCCACATGATGGACAATATACTTCATCCATTTCTAAATTATATCCACAATTTTTACATACCATTTTTTTCTCCCCCTTTGGTCATCCCGAGTATTATTATATCAAAAAAAATTACAAATACAAGTACTTTTGTATTACTTTTGTAATTTTTTTAAATACATAATAAAAAAGAGGGCTAAACCCTCTATTAATCGTATATATAATTATACCAATCCCATTCAGGTTCGTTTTTTGCCTCCATACATATTACAGTAACAATAATTATTGTTAATATAAATCCTAGTATTGCACTAATGATGCTTAAAACAAGACCCTTTTTCGCAAAACTCTTTTTAGATATAGAATTACATCCAAGCTTAGAAAATATAATACCTGCTATACCATCAATAAACACAAATGGCATCCAGCATAAACATAAAGATACAATGCCTAAAACATAACCTATAATCGCAAATGCTTTTAGGTATCCTTTTTCATTTGTAGTAGTATTTTCATTCTTAGCTTCTACTTTTTCAAAAGGATCATCATATTTTTCCTCTTCTTTTTCAAGAGGTTCCCCACAAATAGGACAATAATCTAAATTTTTACTTTCATATCCACAATTTTTGCACTTCATAATTATCCCCTCCATTATTATTTTATAACAATGAATAACAAAAAAGCAATCATTACTGATTGCCTTATTATTAATTAGTTGTAGGTAATAGTGCCATTAATACAAAGCCTGCAGTAATACACATAAAGCCTATTATTAGCCCTATTAGTCCCATAGCTTTCTTTTTAGATTTTGTAAAGCCCATGGTTGAAAAGGTAATAGTAACAGCATCAGCTACAAACACCATAAAGATACAAAAAATGATTAAAATAGTTTTTCCTAATCTTCCACCTTGACTATCTTTTGCTTCATAACCATATCTTATATAATATAGATATGCTGTAGTAAAGATAGCATAAATAGATGCAGCTAAACCAATTATAGAAAATATCTTACCCTTTTTACTAGTTCTTGGAATTTGGTTTTCTACTCTTTGTTTTGGCCTAGCTAGAGGCGCTCCGCACATTGTGCAGAATTTCATATTATCGCTGACTTCATTACCACATTTTGTGCAAAACATACTATCTCCCCTTTATTAATATTTCCCCTTATAAAGCGATTAATTAGTGCTTTATATTTAATAAATCATAGATGTTTTCGATTGTTTGTAATTCTTTTCTAACCTTAACAATTTCTGTACCACCTTTATCAAAGATAATAACATCTTTTTCTTCAGGAAGCATACAGTGGTGTACTCCACCTTTTCCATTCATAGAATTTTGGTATGATCCAGTTCCTAAAAGTCCAATTAAATCATCATCACAATCAGGAATTAAGAAATATCCCTTTTCTTTATCAAAGTATACATCATCACAATCACATGTAATGCCCGCAAGTCTTGCTTTAACCATCTTCTTATCAAGATTATTAATTGGCTTAATTAGAATTGGTTCACCTAATGCATACATTTCAGGTAAGGCAATAAGTAATGATGAATCTACTATATACCAAGGATACTTTCCAGTATTCTTAGTTCCAACAACTTTATAAATATTAACAGTAGAATCCTTTTGACTATATTTACCATTTTCACCAATGATATTAGGAATTCTTACATTTTCTTTTTTACATAAATCTTCAATATGTTTTAAAATTGCTTCTGCATATTTATCATAATCAAATTCATAGTCAATTGGTAGTGGTGTACCTCCACCAAAGTCAAAATTTACTACAGAATCTAATTGTTTAGATGCTTTTACATAGTATTTGAATGCTATATCAAAGTTTTTGAAGAATTTGTCTTCTTCAAAATCAAAACCTCTTTGATGATAATGAATAGTATCAAGTATTAATTTAGTATTCTTAATATCACCTAAAATATAGTTAATTTCATCATCCATTAAACCAAATCTATCATCTAGTACTTCTGGTTCATAAAGGCTTGATAAATGGAT